>JAWVYG010000322.1:0-4526 GCA_033722815.1 Halioglobus sp. | reverse complement strand
GCAAGGCCCGGGGAGCATCACCGGTTCTGGGACATGGCCCTACGCAGTTCCACCATATCCTGTAACTGCTCGAAACGTTCTATATCTTCCTGGAATGTCGCCGACAACGCCTCGATTTCCTTCTGGCGATCGACGATGGCGCGCTCGGTGGCGCTGATCTCGTCCTGCAGGTCGCTGATGCTGCGCAGCCGGGAGGCGTCCACCTCCATCCCCGCGCGCTCTATCTCCGCCGCCTCGACCTGGTAGTTCTCGACCTGTTGCTTCAGGGAGCGGCGATTGCCCTTGAGGATACTCATGCGAATACGCAGGTTGTCCAGGGCCCGCTTCCTGGCGGCCTCTATATCGGCGACGGTGCTGTAGCGCAGCAGCAGTGACTCGTCCCACTTGCGCAGGCGCTCCAGCTCAGCCTGGGCGGCCTCCTCGAGCTTCTTCTGGGCGTCCGCTTCCTTTTTCTCTTCCGGGGTCAGCTCACGCGGTACCACACGCAGCACAACGCCCTCGTCGTTGAGCACTTCGTAGCCGCCCGCCACGTACTCGGCGGGCACCTGGTAGTCCACAACCACGTTGCCATCCGAATTGCGATAGCGGTACAGCTTCTCGGCATGGGCGGAAAACGCCCCGAGAAGCAGCACCAACAGCAGTAGCCTTGTCGTTATCACGTGATCAACGTCTCTTTGCGCCCAATATATGGCGTGCGGCGCAGTGGTACAAGTCAGACCCCGTACTGCTCGCGGTAGTTCCGCATGGCCTCAAGCGCCTCGGGCGGGCCGTCCGCAGTGGTTTCCAGATAATCGATAATGTGGGACATCTTTACAATTCCCACTACCGGCACACCGTGGCTGCGCTCGACCTCCTGCACCGCGGATTCACTGCCCGCGCCGCGCTCCTGTCGGTCCAGGCCGATGACCACCCCCGCCAGTTGCGCACCGGCGGCGCCTATCATGCCGATCACCTCGCGCACGGCCGTTCCCGCCGTGATGACATCGTCGATCACCAGCACCCTGCCCTGTAGTGGTGCGCCGACCAGCGTGCCCCCCTCACCGTGGGCCTTGGCCTCCTTGCGGTTGTAGGCAAAGGGCACATCCCTGTCGTGGTGATCGGCCAGCGCGACCGCGGTGGCAGCGGCGAGCGGGATACCCTTGTACGCCGGCCCGAGTATCATGTCGAACTCGATCTTGCGCTCGACGATGCAGTTGGCGTAGCAGCGGCCCAGCGCGGCGAGGGCAGCGCCGCTGTCAAACGCTCCGGCATTGAAGAAGTACGGGCTGACCCGACCCGACTTGAGGGTGAATTCGCCAAATTTGAGCACATCGTGCCGGCGCGCCAGTTCGATGAACTCCTTCTGGTAGGCATGCATGGTCTGTCCTGTCCTTAACGGGGCTTTGTATTTGGCGTCGCGGACTATAGAATAGCCCGTCCGGGGCATCACCAGCTTCAACAAACGGATACGGCGCGCGTTGTCCGAAGGCCACATCCAATAATTCAGTGGTGTACGTTCCCGGCAGTTTCTCCTGGCACCCTCTCACTACAGAGATCGCTACAGAGATCGCTTAAGAGAGTGCCCGGGCGCCGTGCGGTAGCCCGTAAAAAAACAGGCCGGGCCGAGCCCCGGCATCATACACGCTCTCTTTACGAGGGGCCATGAATGAGAATCATCAGCTTCAGTGCTGACGGGATACGAGCCGCCGCAGGAAAAGGCTTTTACGACTGGCTGGGCGAACAGGACGCCGACTTCGTCTGCATCCAGGACCTGCAGTGCTCGGAGTACGACCTGCAGGACAACCTCTACTTCCCCCAGGACTACAACGCCTACTTTTTCGATGATGTGGACGGCAAGGCGAACGGCGTCGCCATCTACTGCCGCCAGTTGCCGAAGGCGATCATGACGGGACTGGGCTTCGCAGACTTCGACATGGAAGGGCGCTACATCCAGGCCGATTACGAAACCCTCAGCGTCGCCTGCCTGCTCGCGCCCAGCGCTGCGCCCGGCGAGACGGACAAACAGGAGCGCAAGAACGAGTTCTATTCACTACTGGGCGCACACCTGCAGAAAGTGCGCAACAAGCGCCGCGAGTTCATCATCTGCGGCAACTGGCATATAGCTCACACGGCCGCCGACGTACAGGATACGGAACGCAACAGCACCGTGTCGGGCTTCCTCGCCGAGGAGCGCCAGTGGATGAACGAGGTACTGGAATCGGGCTACGTCGACGCCTTCCGGGAAATCAACTCCGACCAGGACGAATTCAGCTGGTGGCCCGAGGGTGATCGCAGCGGCAACGGCTGGCGCACCGACTACCACATCATCTCCCAGGGGCTGCGCTACTCGGTGGATTACGGCGCCATCTACAAGAGCCGCGAGTTCTCCAGCCACGCGCCCATCATCATGGATTACGACATAGAGCTCTAGCGCAGCGCCTCAGCCCTGCGCCAGGGCCGCTCTCTGTATACCTATCAGCTCATCGATACCGCGCGCCGCGAGGTCGAGCATGCCGTCCAGCTCGGCGCGTGAGAACGGCGCACCCTCCGCCGTGCCCTGCACCTCGATAAACCCGCCAGACTCTCCCATGATCACGTTCATATCGGTGTCTGCGCCGAAGTCCTCCGGGTAATCGAGGTCCAGCACAGGCACACCCTCGTACACGCCGACCGACACCGATGCGATCATCTGCAGCAGCGGGTCTTCGTCGATGCGTTTTTCGCGCTGCAGGTGATTGATCGCGTCCACCAGTGCGACGCAGGCACCGGTTATCGACGCCGTGCGCGTGCCGCCATCCGCCTGTATCACGTCGCAGTCCACCGTGATGGTGTACTCGCCGAGTTTCGTAAGGTCCAGCGCAGCGCGCAGGGAGCGGCCGATCAGGCGCTGGATCTCCACGGTACGGCCGCCCTGCTTGCCGCGGGCGGCCTCGCGACCCATGCGCGACCCGGTGGAGCGCGGCAACATGCCGTACTCCGCGGTCACCCAGCCGCGGCCCTCGCCGCGCATGAAACGCGGCACGCCCTCCTCCACCGAGGCCGTGCAGATCACCCGCGTATCGCCAAAACTGACCAGCACCGAGCCCTCGGCGTGCCTGGTGAAATGACGGGTGATGCTGATATCGCGCAGTTGTTCGGGGGCGCGGCCGCTGGGTCGCTGCATAAGAGCCTCTCTACCGTTGCTGAAAAGATGCAGTATACGCGACACGCTTCGCAATTGAGCCCGCCGCGCAGCGGTGCTACCTGTAAGCGACCCGACCAAAGCTGCTACACTCGACGCCCCTCCCCGTAAAACCGGTGGGCGGGGCCGGAGATTCGGGAACACGAAAGGGGGGCGCAGCCGCCAAGATGATCCACAGCATGACAGCCTTCGCCAGGGAGAGCGCCACCACCGAACAGGGAGTGCTGACTGTCGAGTTGCGCTCGGTCAACCACCGTTACCTCGACTGCTCGTTCAGGGGCCCGGAAGCGGCGCGCGCCGTCGAGCCGAAACTGCGCGAGCAGCTGGGCAAGGTACTGGCGCGCGGCAAGGTCGAGTGTCTCGTGCGGCTGCAGTCCCAGGCCGGCGCAGCTGGCACCATGACGATCGACGAGGACAAGCTGGGCCAGCTGCTGCAGGCGGCGCAGCGCGTGGCGGCACAACTTGGCAGCGACGCCACCCTGGACCCGCTGGCGGTGCTGCAGTTCCCGGGCATATACAGCGCCCCGGAACAGTCCGAGGAAGCCCTGCAGCAGGAGGTGCTGGCACTGTTCTCGCAAACCCTCGCCGGCCTGCGCAAGACGCGCGAGCGCGAGGGCGCCAAGCTGGCCGACATGGTGCTGGACCGCCTGCAGCAGGTCGAGGGCCACGTGCAGGCGACCCGCGCAATCCTGCCCGAGCTGATTGCGCACCAGCGCGACAAGGTGGCGGCGCGCATCGCGGAACTGGATGTTGAGGTCGATCAGGGCAGGCTGGAACAGGAACTGGTATACATGGCGCAGAAGGCTGACGTCGACGAGGAGCTGGATCGGCTGGAGGCCCACGTGGAGGAGGTGCGGCGCGCCCTGAAGAAGGGCGGCCCCTGCGGCCGGCGCCTGGACTTCCTGATGCAGGAACTCAATCGCGAGGCCAACACCCTGTCGTCCAAGTCCCAGTCCGCGACCACGACACTGAATGCGGTAGAGCTGAAAGTGCTGATCGAGCAGATGCGCGAACAGATCCAGAATATCGAATGAGCCTACGTTGGGAGACACTATGAACCGCGGCATCCTGTACACCGTGTCGGCCCCCTCGGGCGCCGGCAAGACCAGCCTGGTCAAGGCGCTGACGGAAGGCTGCGCAGACCTGCGGGTCTCCATCTCACACACCACACGGCCCATCCGGCCCGGCGAAGAAGACGGCGTCAACTACCATTTTGTCGACGAAGCAGAGTTCACCGCCATGCTCGAGCGCGGCGACTTTCTCGAGCACGCGAGAGTCTTCGACAACCTCTACGGCACGTCCTCGGTATGGGTACAGGAGCAGCTCGATGCCGGCCAGGACATCATCCTCGAGATCGACTGGCAGG
>JAWVYG010000321.1:0-4527 GCA_033722815.1 Halioglobus sp. | reverse complement strand
GATCAGGGTCCACATCAGGAACAGCAGGGCGGCGATGAGCCACAGGACATCGCCGCCCTTGTCCATGAAGCCGAGCAGTACCTCGACGAAACCGCCCATATCAAGACCTCAGGTTGGCTTCGGTATGCTCTGCGATCATGCCGGTGCTCTGCTCATCCAGGATGTGGATGATGCGCTGGGCCCTGCCGTTGACCACCGTATGCAGGAGCACGGTCGGAATGGCGACCAACAGCCCGAGCACGGTGGTGATCAGGGCGCCGGAGATACCGCCGGCCATGGCCTTGGGGTCACCCGCACCGAAAATGGTGATCGCCTGGAAGGTAATGATCATACCCGTCACGGTACCGAGCAGCCCCATCAGCGGGGCTACCGCTGCGATGATCTTGAGCAGGGTGAGGCCGCTCTCCAGCTTGGGCGTTTCCTTCAGTACACCTTCGGACAGCTTCAGCTCGAGCGTCTCGGTGTCCATCGTGGGATTGTCCTCGTGGATCTTCAGCACGCGGCCCAGCGGGTTGTTGTCGTTGGCCTTGTCGCTCTTGAGCTGGGCGTTGACCTTGCCGCCAACCGCGGTGAGGACGATCAGGCGGTAGATGGCAAGCAGGAATGCGAAGATGCCGACAGCGGTGATCGCGTAGCCGACGTAGCCGCCCTGGTGCCAGCGCTCTTCGAGCGTCGGCGTGTCGATGATGGCCGCCAGGAAGGAGCCGCCGGTGGGGCCGGTGGGATCGATGCCGAAGGGGTTCTGCCCGCCGCTGGCGGACGCCAGGTCGCCCGCCCAGCCGTTATAGGGGCCGCTGGGCTGGCGCGGCAGTTCGCTGAGCCTGCCGTCGGCGTAGCTCAGGTAGTTGCCCGCGGTGTCGACGATGTTGAAGGCGCCGACCCGGACCACCTCGCGCTCAGCGCGCTCACCGGCGGGGGAGGAAACCTCCGCGCTGTAACGGGTTACGAGGCCGGTCTCGCGAATCTCGCGCAGCAGCTCGTACCAGACGCGCTCGATCTCCTCGATGCTGGGCAGCGCGTCGGAGCCGCTCATCTTGGTCACGAGATCACGCAGGAACTCTTCGCGCCCGGGATACTGGGAGGACGCCAGCGATACCTCGATATTGGAGGCGAGGTCGCCGGAGGCAGAGGTCAGGTGACCGAACAGCTCCGTCAGCGTACCGAGCTTTTCCTGCAGCTGCTTCTGCTTGGCCGCGATCAGCAGCTCGTTCTCCTCGAACGTGTTCTCGAGCTGGGCGCTGATCTCTTCCTGGCGCTTGCGTTCGGCCTTGGCGTTTTGCAGCTCGGAAGCCTGCTTGGCCTTGTCCTGTGCGAAGCGCTGCTCGCGCGCGCGGTTTTCACTGGCCTCGGCTACCTGCCCCTTCTTGACGAAATTGAGCAGCTCATCGAGCGACTTGGCTTCCTGCGCCAGGGCCGGACCGGCTGACAGTGTCAGCGCGCCACACAGTGCAAGGACTGCGGCTTTTACAAAGTTAACACTCATCAGTTCGCCTCCGGCGCCGCAACCGGCATATTCAACAATTCAATCGTGGCCTGCTTCTTCGCGATACGAATACCCTTGCGAATGGCAGCATCATAGTCACCCGACGGCAGCTCCACCCATGCCCTGGAACTGGCGTCCCACGCGCCGGAAAGTGCGCCGTCTGTTGTCTGGTAGGCCAGCGCTATGCGGCCGATGCGCAGGAAGTCGACCTCGCGCTCGCCGCCGCCGAGGTCAATGGCGCCGCGGTAGGTATCGATGCCGCGCCCGTACTGCAGCTCGATGTTGTAGGCCTCCAGCACGCCGCGGAATTTTTCCGCCACGCTCACGTCGGCGCGGTCGAGGTTGTCGCGCAGGAACTGGACGCGCTGCAGGCGCTCCTCTTTCTGGAACGGCACGTCGAGTTCAATGAACTGTTCGAGGCCGTCGATCATGCGAATTACCAGCGGGGTCATCTGGCGCTGGATTACCGTGGTCTGGTCGATGGACTCGTCGATCTGCTGTACCCGCACAAGCTGGTTATCGATCTGACGCTGCAGCCGTGCGTTGTACACCTTGAGGCCATCGATCTGCTTAACGACCGTCTTGTAATCGGTAAGCAGGTCGCGCGTCTCGTCGGCGAGGCGATCAATTTTCGCCTGCGACTTGCGCGCCGCGTCATTCTTGGATTTGCCAACCGCGAGGATGGCATCCAGGGAATTGGCTTGAACCGCAGTTGCAGCGCCGGCAATAGTGCCCACGCAGACAAGCGCAGCGATCAATACCCTCTTCAATCGATGCATAGTCATGGGGATTGTGCTTCCTATTAAGTCCAACAGAGTGAAACGAAGCTAAGTAAAGATAGACTCGTGTGTTATTTATATAGTGGAAAAATCGGTGTCGGTAAACCGAGGACGCAAATTTAAACCAATTAGGGGCAGGTTTTCAATGAATGCCCCTGACCCGCTGGCGCGCGGGCCGGTTTGTGTATTTCGGTTACACTTTGCGCCTGTCGCATACCCCGCCGGTAACAGTGCCAACGGCGGGGCATCGGCCGGCTCAGGCCCTCTCGTAAACCACGAAACTGTAGTCGTAGGGGTTGGGATCAACCGCATCCCGACGCTGCCGGCTGACCTCGCGCCAGCGGCCCCAGTCCACCTGCGGGAACACGACATCGCCCTCCACGCTGGCATGCACCTCGGTCACGTACAGGCGCCCCGCCAGGGGCAGTGCCAGCGCGTAGATTTCTGCGCCGCCTATGACCAGCGCCTCCTCCACGCCGTCGATCAGCGCGACATCCTCCGCCAATGACAGCGCATCGGGCAGCGAGGTCACCGCGGTTGCCCCGTGGGGTCGATAGGCGGGATCGCGGCTTATCACGATATTGGTCCTGCCCGGCAGGGGACGGCCGATGGACTCGAACGTCTTGCGACCCATGACGATGGGCTTGCCCATGGTCACACTCTTGAAGTACTGCAGGTCATCCGGCAGATGCCAGGGCAGCGCGTCGCCGCGGCCGATGACGCCGTTGTCGGCCACGGCCACAATGATCGCAAGGGTAAGCAAGGCGCGTAATCCGGCGGCCTAGACCGCCACCGGCGCCGCGATATGCGCGTGTGGATCGTAATCGCGCAGCTCGAAGTCCTCGAAGCGGTAGTCATAGATGGTGTCGGGCCGGCGCAGGATCTCCAGGGTCGGCAGCGGACGGGGCTCCCGCGACAGCTGCTCGCGCACCTGCTCGATGTGGTTGCTGTAGATGTGCGAGTCGCCGGTGCAGATGATGATCTCGCCCGGCTCGAGGTCACATTGCTGGGCCAGCATCATGGTCAGCAGGGCGAGGCTCGCCGTGTTGTAAGGCAGGCCGAGAAAAGAGTCGCTGGAGCGGATCAACAGCTGCGCGGACAGGCGGCCCCCCGCGACATAGAACTGGTACAACAGGTGGCAGGGCGGCAGCGCCATGCGACCGGCCCTGACATTGTCCTGCGGGCTGACGCTCTCATCGGGCAGGTACTCCACGTTCCAGCCGTGAAAGAGAATACGCCGGCTGTCGGGGTTGTTGCGCAGGCAGTCGACCACGTAATCGATCTGGTTGACGCTGCCGCCATCGCGGGTCGGCCAGGCCGTCCACTGCGCGCCGTAAATCGGCCCCAGGTCGCCCTCCTCGGTCGCCCACTCGTCCCAGATGGAGACGCCGTTCTCCTTCAGCCAGCGCGTATTGGTGTCGCCGCTCAGGAACCAGATCAGCTCGTTGGCGATGCTCTTGAAATGCAGCTTCTTGGTGGTCAGCAGGGGGAAGCCATCGGCCAGGTCGTGGCGGTACTGGCGACCGAACACCGACAGGGTGCCGGTGCCGGTGCGGTCGCCCTTGGCGGTGCCGTTATCGAGAATATCCTGCAGCAGGTCCAGATACTGTTTCATCGTTTGCTTCCTCGGGCGGGGACGGCCTGGTTATGGGACCACCACAGCAGGTAGATGCCCAGCAAAATCATCGGCACGGACAACAGCTGGCCGCGGGTCACCCAGCCCATCGCCTCGAAACCGATGTGCTGGTCGGGCTCGCGGAAAAACTCGGAGAAAAAGCGCACGCAGCCGTAGCACAGGGAGAATACGCCCGACACCGCCCAGACGGGCCGCTCGCGACGGGAATACCACAGCAGTACGCTCAGCAGGAGTACGCCCTCCAGCGCAAACTGGTACAGCTGCGACGGATGCCGCGCCAGCTGCAGCGGGTCGGCGGGAAACACCATGGCCCAGGGCACATCGGTGGGGCGGCCCCACAGTTCCTGGCCGATGAAGTTGCCCAGGCGCCCCAGCCCCAGCCCCACGGGTACGACCGGCGCGACGAAATCCATCAGGGAACCGAAGCGGATGTCGTGCTTGCGGCCAAACAGGTACATGGCCAGCAGCACCCCCAGGAAGCCGCCGTGGAAGGACATGCCGCCCTCCCATACCCGCAGCAGCCAGCCCGGGTCCTCGGCGATGCGCCCGGCGCCGTAGAACAGCGTATAGCCGAACCTGCCGCCGAGAATCACCCCCAGGGCCACGTAGAACACCAGGTCGTCGAGCTG
>JAWVYG010000320.1:0-4568 GCA_033722815.1 Halioglobus sp. | reverse complement strand
CCGCTGGCACGCCGATAATCAGCACACAGCGCAGCGCCCAGTCCAGCGTGGTGTTGAAATGGGAATCCCGCGCGGCGGCGCTGTGCGCCGACAGGTTGGGCAATATCACCGTGGCGATGGCGATACCGAATACGCCCAGGGGCAGTTCCGCCAGCCTGTCGGAGAAATACAGCCACGACACGCTGCCGGTGGGCAGGAAGGACGCCAGCACGGTATCGAGCAGCAGGTTAATCTGGCTCACGGATACGCCGAACAGGGCCGGCACCATCAGCAGGAGTATCCGCCGCACCCCTTCGTCCTTCGGCTCCCACACGGGCCGCGGGACGAGGTCCAGCCGGTACAGCGCCGGCAGCTGGAACAGGAGCTGGATCACCCCGGCGAAGAACACCCCCCAGGCCAGCGCGAACACGGGCTGTGCGAACCACGAAGACGCCACGACGGCGGAGAAGATGAGCGACAGGTTGAGGAAGATCGGCGTGAATGCCGGCACCGCGAAACGGCCATAGCTGTTCAGGATCGCGCCGCAGAAACCGGTCATCGAAATCAGCAACAGGTAGGGGAACGTGATGCGAACCATATCGGCGGTGAGGGCAAACTTCTCCGGCTGGCCGATGAAGCCCGGGGCGAAGACCATCGTTACCACCGGTGCCGCCACCACCATGATGAGTGTCAGGGCGAGCAGCGTACCGCCCAGCAGTCCCGCCACCCGGTTGACCAGTCCGCGGATGGCCTCACCGCTGCCGGCCTCCTTGTAGTCCGCCAGTACGGGCACAAAGGCCTGCGCGAACGCGCCTTCGGCGAACAGGCGGCGCAGGAAATTGGGAATCTTGAAGGCGATGAAAAATGCGTCTGTCGCAGTGCCCGCGCCAAAGAACGCGGCGAGCACGATATCCCGCACCAGCCCGAGCACACGAGACATCATGGTCATACTGCCCACAAGCAAGCTGGAGCGCAGCAGGCCGCGGCCGGGAGTGGCGGGCGTTTGCGTGGATTCCTCGTACACGGTCAGCGGGCGCCGGTCAGGTCCAGCGCTCCCTCAGCGAGTCGACGTGCAGCGCCAGCCATTGCAGGGCTATGAGGGTATGGCCATTGGGAATGCGGTCGGCCGCCAGCATCGCCAGCGCCTCCTCGCGGGGCAGCGTGTGCACCAGGATGTCCTCGCCCTCCTCCTCCAGGCCGTGCACGGAGCCGCCCGCCACCCCGGAGACCCGGCCACAGTACAGCCGCACCTGTTCACTGCAGGCGCCGGCGCTGGGATACACGGTGGCGACAGGCACCAGGTCATGGAGTCGACAACCTGCCTCTTCGCGCGTCTCACGGTGGGCGACATCGTGATCGCTCTCGCCGGCTTCCACGACGCCCGCCACCAGCTCCAGCATCCAGGGACTGTCCTCCCCGCGCAGCGCACCGGGGCGAAACTGTTCCACCATGACAATGGCGTCTTCCTGCGGATCGTAGGGCAGTACGCCGATCGCGTCGCCGCGCTCGAACACCTCGCGCACGACCGGGTCGGCCCAGCCGCCGCGGAAACTGCGGTACTGCAGCGTCAACCGCCGCACCGCGTAGTGTCCCGACCAGGCGATCTCGCTGTCGATGACACGCACATCCTGCGCCCCGAATGTCAGTTCCAGCGACATCAGAAGCGCCCGGCGGTGGACCAGTTGACGTCCCGGGCGTAACGATCGACCTGGTCGACGACGTCGAGAATCAGCGCGAACAGCGCCATACGCACCAGCAGGCCGTTATCCGCCTGCCGGAAGATGGCCAGGTTCGGGTTGTCGTTCAGGTCGTCGTCGAGCTCCCGTGCATTTTCCCGGGAATCGCGCGGCAGCGGGTGCATGATCACCGTGTTGGGCTCGCAATGATGCGTGTAGATGCTCTGGTTGAGGCGGAACCTGCCGCGGTACAGGTCGGCCTCTTCCTGGCTGCTGAAGCGCTCCTCCTGGATGCGCGTGGAGTAGACGATATCGACGTGGGCAATACTCTCTTCCAGCTTGTCCGACTCCAGCACACGATGGCCCGTGGCGCGCAGTGATTCCACGATGTCGCCCGGCATGCGCAGGGCGTCCGGCGACACCAGCACGACCTGTACGCCCTCGTACAGCGCCAGCAGCTTGCACAGGGAGTGCACCGTGCGGCCATAGCGCAGGTCCCCCACCATGGCGATGCGCAGCTGGTTCAGCGCCCTGCCGCTGGCGGCCACCTCGCTGCGGATGGTGTAAAGGTCGAGCAGGGCCTGGCTGGGATGCTCGTTGCTGCCGTCACCGCCGTTGATGACGGGCACGCGACTGGCCGCGGCGAATTCCTCCACGGAGCCCGCCATCGGGTGGCGCATGGCGATCACGTCGGAGTAGCCGCTCAAGACCCGGGCCGTATCGTACAGGGACTCACCCTTGGCGATCGCGGTGCTCTCGAACCCGGTCGTCTCGCGCACCTCGCCACCCAGGAGGTTGAAAGCGCTGCCGAAGCTGACCCGGGTCCGGGTGCTGGGCTCGAAAAACATGGAGCCGAGTATGGCGCCGTCGAGAACGCGGGTGACGCGCTTGCGATGGGCGTAGGGGGTCATCATGTCGGCGACCGCAAAAATGCGCTCGACGTCGTCCCGCTCGAACTGCTGGACGGAAAGGATGTGGCTTCCCGCGAACTGCACGCTATCGTTCTCCCGGCGTGGTCATGGATGGCCTGACAGGCTTCTGGAGCATCTTCCGGGGCGTTTCCATGCCGGCGTGTACCCGACCGGGGGCAACTCGCGCCCGCGCGGCCGGGGCTCGTACAGCGCCGGTGGCGCCGACAGGACAAGCTCAAAATCTGCCAGAGTGATGGCACCTATTATAGAGGCGGGGCCTGGCCGTGCCCATGTGCGTAATACCGGAAAAATCCCCCGGCGCGCCGGCTCAGGCCAGCAGGTGGTCGGCGTACTCCAGCAGCTGGCCCAGGATATCCCGCTGCGTGTCAGGGAGGTCGGGGGCCGCCAGCCGCGCATCGACCTCTTCCTGGAATTCCTCCATGCACAGGCTGGCGCCGAATGCCGGGTCGGTCAGCCGCTGGAAGCGGTATTCCTCCCACTGCGCTTTCTCCTGCTGACTCAGCGACCCGGGACAATTGCGCGCCCGGTAGCGGTAGAGCATCTCCGGCAGGCGCGCGTCTTCGAACACGAAGCTGTCGACGGCCAGTTCAGCAGGGGAAGCCGCCCTCACGGCGTCCATGGTGCGGCGGTCCTGGTCGGAAAAAAACCCGCCGCTGTAGAGCATCAGGTCGGGATCGGAGACCGCGGGGCGCTCGCGCGCTGCGTGGATGCCGCGCAGCTTCGCCTCACTGGCCGGACCGTCCGCGGCCCGCCAGGCGCGCAGCGCCGCCAGGTGCGCCCTGCAGGTATCGCCGTCGATACCCAGCCGCCGCGCCGTCTCCGGGTCGGCCATCTTCGCCGGCAGCAGGACCGGGCAGCGATTGATGCGCACCGACTTGAATCCCGGGCGTGCGACACCCGCGGGCAGGTCCTCCGTGCGGGTATAAAGCAGCTCGCGTATGTCGTCGACCTGGCCGTCCACCAACATCGCGGGATCGGCCGCCAGGTCCCAGCAGATAACCTCGTTCTTGTTCACGGGGTGCTGCGCCAGGGGCGCGATCAGCGCGATGTTGTGCCGCGCACCGCCAAACATGCCCGACACGTGGAGCACCGGCTTCATCGAGGCGGTGTCCAGCTGTGCCTGCGCGGAGCGCTTGTCGCGATGTTGCAGCAGGTACTCGAACAGCTTCGGCTGGCGCCGGCGCACGAGGCGGGCCAGCTCGATGGTGGCATGGACGTCGGACAGGGCGTCGTGCGCGCCCTCGTGGCTGATGCCGTTGGCCGCCGTCAAATCCTCCAGGCGAAAACTGGCATGCCCGTCTTCGCGCAGGGGCCACACGATGCCGTCGGGCCGCAGCGCCCTGGCGGTGCGCACCATATCGATGATGTCCCAGCGCGAGTTGCCGTCGCGGTACTCCCGCGCGTAGGGATCGAAGAAATTGCGGTACAGGGTGTGGCGCGTGACCTCATCGTCGAAGCGCAGTGAGTTGTAGCCCACCCCGCAAGTGCCGGGCCGCGACAGCTCCTCGTGGATGCGCGCGATGAACTCGTTCTCGGGCACGCCATCGGCCAGGGCCTGCTGGGGAGTAATGCCGGTCACCAGGCAGGCGCCCGGCTGTGGCAGGAAATCGTTCGCCGGCCGGCAGAAAATAACCAGCGGTTCGCCGATGACGTTGAGGTCGGCATCGGTGCGCACGCCGGCGAACTGCGCCGGCCTGTCCCTGGCCGGGTCGGCGCCGAAGGTCTCGTAGTCGTGCCAGTAGAACGTTATCCCGGCCGCATCAGACAAGTTCGATGGCCTGCTCTTCGATCCTGGCCCGCCAGATTTTGGGGCCCGTCTCGTGCACGGAGGTACCCCGGGCGTCCACGGCGACGCTCACCGGCATGTCCTTCACCTCGAACTCGTAGATCGCCTCCATCCCCATTTCCGGGAAGGCCACGACCCTCGCGCCCGTGATCGCCCGGGACACGAGGTAGGCTGCGCCGCCCACCGCCATCAGGT
>JAWVYG010000319.1:0-4583 GCA_033722815.1 Halioglobus sp. | reverse complement strand
GTAAGCTTTCGCGAGTCGATCAGGCAGGGTCGCGACGAGTACCTGATGGATCGGCTGCTGACCGCCAGCATCATCGAAGCGCGGGGAGCGGAGCGCTTCGCGCTGGTCGCTGGCGGCCTGGACGCCGGCCCGCTGCAGCGCTTCTACCAATCCATCGCGCGCTCCGAGGAGCGCCATTTCGAGCTGTTCCTGGACCTCGCCAATCGCTACCTCGACAACGCGGCGGTCGCGTCGCGCTTGGACGAACTGCTGGACGTCGAGGCCGGTATCGCCGCACAGCTGCCGATCAGGGCCGCGCTGCACTGATGCGCGACAGCGTCGCCATCGACCGCTACCTGCAGCGCCACATCGAAACGCAACTCCCGCAGGTCGGCGCCGGCACAGGCCATTATCGCCACGTCCTGGTGATACCTGCCTACCGCGAGTCGCCCGCGCTGCTGCGGCGCCTGGCACAGGTGCCCGCGACGACCGGCGGCGTCCTGGTCATCCTGGTGCTGAACCACCCGGACTCGGACCCGGATGGACTGTGCAACGAGCCCCTGCGCGCGGCGCTGACGGAGCTGGAATGGCACACCAGTCGCCCGGGGATGGCCCGCCTGCGCGGTGACGCCGACCTGTTCGTGCTCGACCTGGACCGGGACATCGGCCCACTGCCGGCGGACCAGGGCGTTGGCCTGGCGCGCAAGTACGGCTGTGATCTCGCCCTGGCGTGGATGCTACAGGGGGTAATCACGTCGCCCTGGATAGGCTGCAGCGACGCAGACGCGCAGTTGCCGCGGGACTATTTCGAACGGCTGGACGGCGTTGCCGACAACGCCCCGGCGGCGGTGTTTCCCTTCCTGCACGTTGCGGGGGACGATGCGCAGTGCAACCGCGCCACCGCCCTGTACGAGCTGCGCCTGCACCACTACGTGCTCGGGTTGGAGTACGCGCACTCACCGTACGCCTGCCATACCCTCGGCAGCTGCCTCGCGGTCAGGGCCAGCGCCTATGCCCACGTGCGCGGCTTCCCGCGCCGCGCGGCGGCTGAGGATTTCTACCTGCTGAACAAGCTGGCCAAGCTGGGCCCGCTGGCGCGCCTGCATGGACGCTGCATCGAGCTGGCGTGTCGCCCCTCCCACCGCGTCCCCTTCGGCACCGGGCCGGCGATACGCTCGCCGCTCTACGACACGCCCGGCGCCGACACCGCCTGTTTCTACCACCCGGCGGGCTTCGCCGCCCTGCGCGCGCTGCTGCGCTGTGTGCCGCGGCTGCACGCGGCAGATGCAGCCGACCTGCAGCACCTGCTGTGCGAACAGGGCCTCGACCGGCGGCTCGCCGAGCACAGCCGGCAGGCGCTGGATACGCTGGGCTGGTCGAGCGCGCTGCAACACGGTCGACGGCAGGCAAAATCCGCCGGCGAGTACACGCGCTATTTCAACGAGTGGCTGGACGCCTTTCGTACCCTGCGCTTCCTGCACGAGCTGCGCGAGCGCGGCCTCGCCCCGCTCTCCCTGCGGCAACTGCAGGGCGTGGAGCCGCAACTTTGGCCCCGGCCCGGCGCCGATGTCGAGGCACTGCGCCGCGCGGTACGCTCGCACTGGGACTGGCGCGCCTGACGCCTGCGCGAGCCGGCGCCGCTGTCGCCGCGCACCGGCATTTCCGCTAGACTCTGGGCCTTTCACGGGACCGGGAACGATGATCGCCACCAGCGCCGCAACCGCTCGCCACGTCCTTTCGCCGCGACCTCCCCGCCCGACCACGACGGCGTTCCCCACGGCCGCGGCGTCTCCCGCGCCGTGAGCAACGCCGGCAGCTCCGCGCTGATCCCCGCCGCCGGCCTCGGCACCCGCCTGGGCATGGGCCCCAAGGCCCTGCTGCAGATCGATGGCAGGACCCTGCTCGATATCCTGCTGGACACCCTGTCACCCGTGGTGGACGAGATCGTTGTCGCCGCCCCCGAGGGTTACGCCGGCGACATGGCATCCGTCATAGCCGGGCGCGCGCTGTGCATACCCGGCGGAGACAGCCGCCAGGCAAGTATCGAGCGGTTGTTGCAGGCCAGTTCGGGCGAGTACCTGTTGATACAGGATGCCGCGCGGCCGTTTTGCTCAGGGGACCTGTGCCGCGCGGTGCTGCAGGCGGCGCGCGAGCGCGGTGCGGCGGGGGCGTTCCTCGATCCCACCGTGCCCGTGGGGCTGCTGCAGGACGGCGAGGTGGCGCGCTACCTGTCGCGCTCCGAGGCGGGCATCTTCCAGGCGCCACAGGCGTTCCGCCGCGACATCCTGGAGACGGCGCGCGCAGGCGCCGCCGGACGCGAGTTCCAGTCCACCGCACAGATGGTGATACAGGCGGGCTACCCCCTGGCGGCGGTGCCGGGAGAGGCGCATAACATCAAGATCACCTCCAGCCTGGACTGGGAGATCGCGCAGTCCGTCATCGCCCCGCGCCTGTGGCCGCGCTGATCGGGCAGTAGAGGCGTCTCTGTACAGGTATTTCCCCGCCGTTGGCGGCGCGCTCTCGACATGGGGCACGTAAGTGCGCAAACTGGCGACCTGACAACAAAGATAATGCAGACAGACCTGTCCAGAGGACACCTATGAGCTCGGAGAATCTTCACCACACGGACCAGGATTTCTTTCTCTGGCGGGACGGCCTGGCCGGCGGGGAGTACCTGCACGCGACCTACCTGGTTTCCACACCGGTGGATGGCGAACAGGCGGCACTGGGCATCGCCCGAGAGCAGAGTATCTGCGCGACGCATATCAACGACATCGACATGCCGGCCGACATCGAGCGCTTCTGCGCCCGCGTCGTGTCTGTCGAGGAGGTCTCGTCACCCGGGCACGACATCGCGTCCCTGTACTTTCTCAGCACACCGGTCTATGGCGAGCGGCCGGGCGACGTCGAGCTGCGGCAGTTTCGCATCGTAATCGCCTATCCCTCGCTGCTGTTCGGCAACAGCACGACGCGCCTGTGGAACTCGATCTTCGGCGAGGTACATCGCCTCGGCTACCTCAGCGCCGCCGCGCTGATCGACCTGGAGCTGCCCCCGGGCCTGGCGCAGGGCTTCAGCGGCCCGCGCTACGGCGCGGACGGTATCCGCGGGCGACTGCAGGTACGCGATCGCCCGCTGTTCTGTCGCTCCATGCGTCCGGCGGCGGGGCTGTCGACCGACGAGATGGTGCAGCTCAACGAACGCGTGCTCGAGGGCGGCTTCGACATCATCAAGGACGATGAGCTGACCTACGATTCCGAGCGCTCACCGTTCGAGGAGCGCGTGCGCCGGATGGTGGACATGAAGAAGGCCGTGGAGGATCGCACCGGCGAGGCGAAGCTGTATTTCGCCAATGTCATCGACGATATCTCCACCGGGCTCACGCTGGCGGAAAAGGCCTGCGAGCTCGGCGCCGACGGCGTGCTCCTCAGCTCCGCCGCGCAGGGCCTGTCCTTCGTCAGCGAGGTGCAGAAACGTACCGACCTCATACTGCTGTCACACAACAGCTGCGGCGACGCAATCACCCGCTCGCAGCTGTGGGGCGCCAGCGACGCCGTGATGGCGAAACTGCAGCGAACCGCCGGCGCCGACCTGCTGGTATCCCCCGGGCCCTACTCCACCGCCTTCCAGGACGAGGCGATCAACCGTGCCTTCATCGACGCATGCAGCGACAGCCTCGGCGACTGCGCGCCCTGCCTGCCGATTATCCAGGGCGGCAAGCAGCCCGAGTTCCTCGCGGAGTACACAGCGGACATCGGCTCTGTCGACTACATGATCGTCGCGGCCACCTGGCTGGACAATCACCCCCGGGGCATTCGCGCCGGCGCGGAGGCCTTCCGCATCGCGTGGGACAACCTTGGGCGCAACGAAAAGCGCGCATGAAAGCGGCGGCCAATACCGAACAGGCCTGGCTGGAGCGCATGCGCGCGGGCAAGGCGTGCTTCGCACGCGGCGACCTCGCCGGCTCCGCGCGCGCATTCAAAAGCGCCATAGAGCTGCGCCAGGACAAGGCAGAAGGGTGGATCAACCTCGGCTCAACACTCCTGCAGGGCCAACAGTTCGCCGATGCCGCCTCGGCGCTGAAAACCGCGGCCGCCCTGCAGCCGGGCCTGGCCATTACCCACATGCTGCTGGGCGACGCGCAGCGCCTGCTGGGCAAGACGGCGGATGCCCTGGCCAGCTACCACAGGAGCGTGGAACTCGAACGTTCCCCCATGGGACTGAACCGCCTCGCGTGCGCCCTGCGCGCGGACCTGCAGACGGCCGAGGCGGAGTCGCTGTACCGGGAGGCGCTGGAGCTGGCGCCGAACATGACCATCGTGCGCGTCAACCTGGCGACACTGCACATCGAGAAACGACAGTTCGAAGAGGCGCAAGAGCTACTGGGGAGTTTGTCCGGCGCCAGACTGCCGCCGCCTGAACGCGAGGAGGTGGCCTCGGCCAACAGGGCTATCGCGGAGCACGCGCGCCTCGCACCGGCCATCACGCAACTGATCGACGACGGCGACTACCGGCCGCTGGAAGCCCTGCTGAGCGACCTGCCCCGGGACATGCGCAAGGTCGACACCGGCGCACTGGAACGGGCGCGCCAGTACCTGGACTGGGC
>JAWVYG010000318.1:0-4590 GCA_033722815.1 Halioglobus sp. | reverse complement strand
GTTCTTCGCGGTAATCGGCGCCCACATCCAGCCGATATCCCGGGGCGGGCTCGACACTGTTCACCCACTGCAGCTGATCGCGGGTGAAGTCGGTCCTGCCTGCGTTGGGCGGCACCGCATCGAAGGGAACGATGCCGGGTGACGTGTAGTCCTCCTCGTGATCGAAGCGCGTCAGCGACAGGCGGCTGCGCCACCCCGGGGACACCTGCATGTCCCACGTAATGCCGAGCAACTGGTCCTCGTAGTGCGCCTCGTCCAGCGCGTCGATCGCGGCGAATTCCGGTCCGCCGCTCTGCTCCGGATAGGAGGTGCGATCTCCCTCCAGGTAGCGGAAGTTGAACGTCAGGTCGTGGCGCTCATCGGGCTGCCAGCCAAGGCGCAGGTTGGCGCTGTCGCTGTCGCGCGCACTGCCCGGGACCGGATCACCGTCGTCGCGGGTCGCGATTTCCACGGTGTAGTCGAAGACACCCTCGCGGCCCAGGGCGCTGACGCTGAATTGCTGGTAGTCGTCTTCGCCCAGCTCCACGGAGAGCGATTCACGGTAGCCGGTGGCGGGGCGACGCGTGACGATATTGATCACCCCGGCCAGTGCATCCGAGCCGTACACGGCCGAGGCGGCACCGCGCACCACCTCTACACGCTCCACCAGCGCGGAGTTGAGGTTGGCGAAATCGAAGCCGCCGCCGCGCGTATTGGTCGGATCGTTGACGGGTACGCCGTCGAGCAGCACCAGCGTGAAGTTGGCTTCGCCGCCGCGCACGGACACCGCGGTGAGGCCGCCCGGACCGCCCTGCTCCTCCACGAGCAGCCCCGGCACCGTTTTCAGCAGGCCTGAGAGGGTGCGCTTGTTCAGCACGCCGATACGCTCGGCGTCGAGCACGGCCACCGACGAGGTCAGCTCCTGCTGTGCGGAGTAGCTGCCCGTCACCAGCAACTCCTCCATCCCCCACGCGGGAATCGCGGCCGTTGCCACAACTGTCGAAGCCAACAGCGGCCCCAGATACTGCTTCACGTTCACTCCTTTGGCTGAGCGGCGCAGGACGCCGTCAACACGTGTTTGTATCGCGCCGGTTGCGCACGCTACCATGCTGCCATCCCGCGGCCCGGCACTATCGCGCAAACATATCGACACAATGGCAATCCACATCCTCAACGGCCTGTTCCTGGCGGCCTACCTGCTCTCGGCGCTGGTACAGTTCAACGACCCGGACCCGTTCGCCTGGGTACTCGTCTATATCGCGGCTGCCTGGATGTGCGTGGCGCAGTTTCGCAACAGGCAGCCGCGCTGGCTGCCGGCGGCGCTGTTGTTGCTCACCCTCGGCTGGATGGCGACGCTGCTGCCCGCCCTGACCGGCGATGTCAGCTGGGCGGACATCTTCGATTCGGTGAGCATGAAGACCCGCGCCGTGGAAGAAGCCCGCGAGATCGGCGGACTGGCGCTGATCGCGCTGTGGGCCGCCGTACTGGCGCTGCACACCCGCAGGCGCAGCGACTGATCTGCTACTGAACACGCTCAAACGGGATGCGCTCACCCTTGCGCAGCAGCACCAGCTTGTTCACCGCGCCGCCCTCCTCGACCACGAAATCGATACGCACCGACTCGCTGCCCGCCTCGCCCTTGAACGAGGCGCCGCCCAGGGGCTGCAGCTTGCCACCGCCATACATCGGCACACTCATGTACAGCCCGTCGGGCTTCTCTTCCACCGTGATGTTGACGAAGCTGACGTTGTACTTGCCGACGAAGCGCCCGTAGCCGCGATCGAAGGGTACCGCTTCCAGTTCGGCGGCCGTCCACGGGGCTTGCCTGTCCTGGCTGGCCGTGCGGATGGCCGCCGCGGTTTCGACACTGACCGGGTCTGCCTTGTTGCCCCAGCTGCGGCGCATGTAGGTCATGAGCCCGGCGAGCGTGGCGTCGTCCAGCTCCGCGAGGTGCCCGTGCGGCGGCATCACGCCATCGAACGTCTCGCCGTTGACCTCCACCGGGCCGCTCATGCCCTGCAGGATGATGCGCGCCAACCACTCCGGCGGCCCGGTCACCCAGGATGCGCCCGCCAGCGCCGGCGCGAGGCCGGACACGCCGGCGCCGTCGTCACCGTGGCAGGCCGCGCACTTGACATAGAACGCCTTGCCCCTCTCCACGACCTTCATCTGCTCCGGGCTCAGGGGCTTGATGCCCAGCGCCAGTTCGTCGCCCGGCCAGGTAAACGCGCTGCGCCCCGACAGGCGCGCCTGCCACAGGGGATTGGACTCGCTGACCGAACTGTCCGTGAAGATCGGCGGCGCCGCGGCCAGCGCCGCGGGTACGAAACCCTGGACAGAGGTGACCGACTCGAATCCCTTGAGCAGCATCACCTGCTGCCAGGCATCGGCCTTGCCGCGCGAGTGCGCCAGCGCCAGCAGCTCACCCAGCTGCGGGTTCGCGGGTTCGGTCGCGCTCAGGTCGCCGCGCAGCGTGCGGTAGGCGTTGGCAGCGAGATCGCGCAGCACCGCGCCTTTCGCCGCGGACCGCTCGGCCATTGCCTGTGCCGCGAACACCTCCTGCAGGAACGCGAGCTCCTGGCCGTGCACCGCGCGCACCACGGCCTGGCGCGTGAACGGGTCGTCCCAGTGTTCCTGCAACAGCGCCAGCAGCGCGCGCCGCACCTGCGCGTCGTCGCTGCGCGACGCCAGGGTAAAGGCGAGTTGCATTGACGCGAGGGGCACTCCCTTCAGCGCGTCAACCAGCGCGATCAGCTGCTCGTTGCCAAGCAGCTCGCCACCGGCGCGCAGGGCATGAGCCTGGCGCTGTACGTCCGGCGCGGCGGTCAGTCGCATCACCAGGTCGGCGTCGAGTTCGCCGCGGCCCTCGAGTGCCCAGATCGCGTGCAGCGCCCCCAGCGCATCGTCGCCCACGGCGACCTCGGTGAGCTGCGACTTCAGGTTGGCGCGACGCGCCAACAGCAGGCGCTGGGCGGTGTCGCGAACCCAGCCGTTGGCATGGGACAGGGACTCGATCAGGCGCTCGTCGGACGCCCCGCCCAGGGACACGGCCCGCGTGGCCTCGCCGCCCGTGTGGCGCACGCGCCAGATGCGGCCCAGGCCGATCGGCGTCTCCAGGCCGCGCTGGAAGATCTGGTCACGCAATTCATCGGTGAGGAAGTGGTCGTCCTGGATGATGCCGCGGTACATGTCGATAATGTAGAGCGCACCGTCGGGCCCGTTCTTCGCGTCGACGGGCCTGAAGCGCTCGTCGGTCGAACCGAGGAAATCGCGCTTGCCCCAGCGCTCGTCGTCGTACAGCCGCTGGGTGGCGGTGAGCGCCAGGCCGTCCTGCGCCATGGCGAACTGCGCCACGACGTTACCGGCAGATTCCGGTACGAACACGTCGCCCATGTACTGCGCCGGGAACTGGTTGCCGCGGTAGGCCACCAGCCCGCTGACGCCGGTCGTCCGGAACAACCGTCCGTCCTCGCGCAGCGTATTGTCCAGGTAAGCGCGGTTGACGCCGGGATTGACGCGCACCGAGTACACCTGGGGGGCGGGCGTCAGGTTCTCGCCCAAACCCTTGACCCGGGAGGTCCTGCCGGGCACCACGATGTCCTCCCCCTGGAAGAAGTCGCCCTGCACCCAGGTGGAATTGTGGTTGTACAGGAGACGACCCTGGTTGTCCTTGGTGATGCCCCACTGGCCGCGATACGGACCCTCCTCTGCCAGGAGCTCGCCGTTCTGGAGCCGTAAGCGGCGGCTGGACTTGGCGTTGTAGAGCCAGTTGTCCAGGCCCTGCAGCAGGCCGTTCTCCATATGCTCCACGTTGGCCGCGCCTACGTCGGTCGCGTAGCCGCCGACGCTGCGCTTGTCGCTGCACAACGCGTCGCGGTCTCGCAACTCGCACAGCCACAGGTTGGGGGGCTCGGCGATCAACACGCCCTCGTTGACCACGGCCACCGCCCGGGGATTGACCAGCTCGCCGAGAAAGACCTCGCTGGTGTCCATGCGCCCGTCGCCGTCGGTATCCTCCAGCCGCACCACCTGGCCCACCGGGTCCTCACTGCCGGTCCCGTAGGCGTCGCGCATGTAGCCGCGCAACTCGACCACGTAGAGCCGGCCGAACTCGTCCCAGGACATGGCCACCGGCTCTTCCACCAGCGGCTCCGACGCCACCAGCTCGATCTCGAAACCGGGTGCGATACGGAACGCTTCCAGCGCCTCGGCCGGTGACAGCACCGGGGCGGGCTCGTTGTCCAGCGTCTCGTAGAACAGCGGTTCGGGAGGCTTGTCCTTCAGCGAGTACCAGGCGAGATCGCCAATGCTGAAGCGCTCGGAGCAGCTGGCGGGCAGGATGCGCAGCTGGCCGCGCTCGTCCAGGCCCGACACGTCCATGCGCAGCGCGTCTTTCTCGCCCACGCTGAGCACGACGTAACCGCCCCGGGTGAGCCCGGTGAAGCTGTGCCGCGCGGATTCCGGCAGCGCTACCGGCTCGAACACCGTTTCACCCGCCGGGTTCACCACCCTGCCCTCGGCGCGGTCGGCATAGATCTTCACCTCGGCGAACCCCACTTCACGGCCGTTGCCATCCACCCGGTTGCGCATGCGCACGATGGTCGGCTCCTC
>JAWVYG010000317.1:0-4600 GCA_033722815.1 Halioglobus sp. | reverse complement strand
TGTGAACCACACTGCCGACATTGCCCTGCCTTTCATCACCCTGGGCGCGTTAATGCTCGCCGGACTGGCGGCCCAGTGGTTGGGGCAGAAGACCGCCATACCCCGGGTATCGCTGCTCATCTGCCTGGGCGTCGCCGTCGGGCCAACCGGGGCGGACCTGCTGGGCGACGTCGCCGACCAGACCTTTCCCTGGATCAGCCATATCGCGCTGGCGATGGTGGGTTTCCTGCTCGGCGGCAAGCTACACCTCTCTTTCCTGCGCGCATCCCGGGAGGCGATCATTTCCTCGTCGCTGTGGATTACCCTGCTGACATGGCTCGTGGTGATGCTGGTCTGCGGCTGGCTAACCGGCGACTGGCCGCTCGCGCTGCTGCTGGGCGCCATCGCGACCGCCACCGACCCGGCGGCGACGCTCGACGTCGTGCGCGAATCGGGCATCCAGAACACGTTTACCGACCGCCTGCTGGGCATCGTGTCGCTGGACGATGTCTGGGGGCTTTTGGTGTTCAGCCTGTCACTGTCCGTGGCGGGACTGGTGCATGCCGCGGGTACCGAATCGGCCCTGCACGGACTGTGGGAGCTGTTCGGCGCCATCGGCCTGGGATTGCTGATCGGCCTGCCCGTCGCATGGCTGACGGGTCGCGCCTCGGACGGGGAACCCCTGCTGATCGAGGCGCTGGCCGCGGTGATACTCTGCGCCGGACTGGCCCAGGCACTGGGCGTATCCTACCTGCTGTCCTGCATCGTCATGGGCTTCGTGGTGACCAATACCGCGCGACACCACGCCAGGCCCTTCCACGCGATCGAAGAGGTCGAGTGGCCCTTCATGATGCTGTTTTTCATCCTTGCGGGCGCATCGCTGGATATCGACAGGGTGACGCAACTGGGCTGGCTCGGCGTCGCCTACGTCGCCGCGCGCACCGCGGGGCGCCTGCTCGGCGGGCTGGTCTGCAGCCAGCGGCAGAACCGCAGCTCGGTGGAGGGCATCGCCCTCGGCGGTGCTTTGCTGCCCCAGGCGGGCGTCGCCATCGGGATCGCACTGATCGGCTCACAGGCCTTCCCGATCTACGCGGACCAACTGCTGGCCACGGCCATCGCCGGGACGATACTGTTCGAACTGGTGGGGCCGCCACTGACCCGGCAGAGCGTGCAACTGATGGCCAGACGGCGGCGGGTATAAGCGCACCCGGCGCGGATAATTGGGGCCCATATCACAATTTGCCGCAGCGTTCGGCGGCTTGTTATCCTAAACTGACCGGATACATTCTCCAGCATCCCGAGGTTTCCGATGCGCCACCTGCGACAGCCCGTCTCCATACTAATACTCAGCGCCCTGTTATGGGGCTGCAGCTTTGAAAAAACGCCCGAGGAACACGTACAGGCCGCGCGGGAGTACATCGCGGCCGATGAGCCCGGCTCTGCGATCCTGGAACTGAAGAACGCGCTGCAGAAAGACGGTTACATGGCCGAGGCGCGCTGGCTGCTCGGCAAGACGTACCTCGAGGCAGGCGACAGCGCCTCTGCGGTGAAGGAACTCGAGCGCGCCAACTACATGGACTGGGATCGCAACGCGACCATTCCGCTGTATGCAAGGGCACTGGTCGCCGAGGAGATGTACGCCGAGGTGGATAAGCTGTCCGACCAGGACCTCGATGAAGCCGCCCGCGCCAGCCTTTATTCCAGCCAGGCCATGGCCAAGGTTGCGCAGAGCGAAAACCAGGACGCCAAGGCGCTGATCGAGAAGACGCTGGAGATGCAACCCGAACTGTCCGCCGCACGGCTCGCCAAGGCCAAGCTGGAAATCAACCTCGGCGAGATCGAAAAGGCGGAAGAGACGCTGGACGAGATCGTCAAGGGCGACGAGGACAATGCCGAGGCGTGGCAGACGCTCGGCCAGCTGGCCATGATGCAGAGCGAGCCGGAGAAGGCGGGCGAGGCGCTGGACAAGGCGCTGGAGCTGGACCCGGACAACGCGCTGGCGCTGTACCACAGGACCATGAGCGCCCTGCAGACCGAGGACTACAAGGTCGCGCGCGAGGGTGCCGCCAAAATGCTGCGCGCGAACCCCAAGAGCCCGGGCGCCAACTTCGTGCAGGGCTTCCTCGACCTGCGCGCAAACGAGTCGGAGAAGGCGGCGAAACGCCTGTCGCTGGCGGAGCCGCTCACGCCGCAATACCCGCACATCGCGCTCTTTCTCGGGACAGCCGAACTGATGAACGGCAACCTGGAGATCGCCGCCGCCGCGGCCGAGCGCTTCAACGCGCTGGTGCCGGGCAGCGTAGGCGGCCGCAAGCTGCTCGCCACCGTGCGCATGGAGGAAGGTAATTTCGCGCAGACCGAAGACCTGATGCGACCCGTGCTGGAGGCCAATCCGGACGACGTGGACGCACTGCGGCTCATGGCGAACGCACTGCTGAACCAGCGCAAGACCGAGGAAGGCCTCGAACTGCTGGCCAGGGTGGCGCAACTGGAGCCGGAATCGGCCGACGCGAAGGTTCGTCTCGGCGCCGGCCTGCTGATGGACGGCAGGCCCGAGGATGCCAGCCTGCACCTGGAGTCCGCCCTGCAGCTGAATCCGGAGTTCCAGAACGCGGACTTGCTGCTGATACTCAGCATGACTGCACAGGGCGAAAACGAAAAGGCACTGCAGATGGCACGCGCCCTCGCGCAGAAACGGCCGGACGATACCGAACCCGTCAACCTCATCGGCTGGATCCACGGCAGGATGGGCGATATCGACAAGGCGCGGGCGACCTACGAGAAGGCGCTGGCCATGGCGCCGGCAGACCCGGGCGCCAACCACTCCCTGGCCAGCCTGGCGCTGCAGGACAATGACTACGACACCGCGATCGGCCACTACAACAACATTCTCGAGGCAGATGCCGATCACCTCGCCGCCAACCTTGAGCTGGCGCGCATTGACGCCCTGCAGGGCAATGACGAGGCCACCATTGCGCGCCTCGAGAAAATGATCGAGGTCCACCCGGACGTGCTGCAGCCGCGCGTCCTGCTGGCGCGCTTCTTCCTGTCCACCGATCGCGCAGACAAGGTATCGACGGCGTTCGTTGGACTCAGCGAGGAGCGCAGCAATGACCCGGCGGTGCTGCAGATGACAGCCGCCGCCCAGGTGGCCGGGCAGGATCACGAGGAGGCCCTGTTCACGCTGGAGCAGCTGAACAAGAGCGCACCGGGCAGCGCCGCCAACCAGTATCTCACCGCAATCGCCGCAGCCGGCGCAGGCGACAGCAAGGGCGCGGAAGAAAATCTGCGGCAGGCCATTGAAATCAATCCCGATCACCTGCCGTCGCACCTGGCACTGGGCAGGCTGCTGTTCGGCCTGCAGCGATTCGACGAGGTGCCCGCGCACCTGGATGTGCTGACGCAAGCGGCCCCGGACAACCCCAGGGTATTGATGCTGCAGGCCGCCATGCTGCAGCACGAAGGCGACAACGCGGGCGCAATAGCACTGGCGAAGAAATCCCATGAGCTCGCGCCCACGGTGAATACGGTGCTGACGCTGGGCGGGTACCACGAACTGGATGGCGATACCGCCGCGGCACAGGCCCTGTACCGACAGTGGCTGCAGAACAATCCCGATGACACCACCGTACGCCTGAAGCTGGCGGTGGACGAGATGAACGCCGGTGCAGACGCCACCGTCCAGTACCGCCAGGTGATCGAGCGGGATGCAGACAATGTCATCGCACTGAACAACCTGGCCTGGATCCTGAAGGACAGCGAGCCGACCGAGGCGCTTGACCTGGCCCGGCGCGCGGCGAACCTGGCGCCGGAAAGCCCGGCTGTGCTCGACACCCTCGCGATGGTCGAGCTTGTCAACGATAACGTCGTGCAGGCGACGCGCACCATACGCCGCGCTCTCGAACTGGCGCCGGATGAGCCCAGCCTGGTCTACCACAGGGCAGTCATCGAGCAGGCCAACGGGCAGAAGGACGAGGCGGCGTACACGCTGGAGCAACTGCTGGCGACCGATGCCGACTTTCCCGAGAAAGCCGAGGCCCGCTCGCTGTATGAGAGCCTGAAGTAGCCCTGCGCAGCTGTCACGCCAGGGCTTCCGGGTAGCACCGCAACACAGTGCGACACAACGGCCGTCGTAGCGGCCCAGGGAAAATAACATGCGCATAGCAAAGACCGGCGCCCTGGCGGGCGCCATCATGACCTTATCCGTGCAGGCTGTGGCCAGTGACAAGCAGCTGCTGTGGGGCGACACGCACCTGCACACCACCTACTCGTCGGACGCCTATACCAACAACAACCTGACGGCCGACCCGGACACTGCCTATCGCTACGCCAGGGGCCTGCCCGTGGTACACCCCTACCACAAGGCCAGGGTGCAGATCGGCACCCCGCTGGACTTTCTCGTGGTATCGGACCACGCGGAATTCCTCGGCCAGATCCGCAACATCCACCGGGAGGGCGTGAATACCGAGGACGTGGGCCTGTGGGACGCCCTGAAAGCCCGCGTGGCGGCATACTTCCTGAGTAGCGCCATCGACGCCGGTGAAGGCCGCGACATGTTCGTCAGCATACTGCCGGACCCGAACCTGAATCCCGACGACGACGCCCGGGCCAGATCCGAGCA
>JAWVYG010000316.1:0-4608 GCA_033722815.1 Halioglobus sp. | reverse complement strand
GTTCGAGGGTGCGCTGCGTCAACGCGATGCGCGGATCACTGTCGTACGTCGCGGATTCCGGCGGAGGGAACGGGTGGTCTACCTCCCAGGTCAGGGGCACGCGCAGCTGCGGGTCCAGCGCCAGCAGTTCGTGCATGATAGTCGTGCCGCTGCGACCCTGGCCGATAATGAAAATGGGCTCACGGATATCGGCCTCGCCGATCTCGCTGTAGCGCCGGTGATAGTCGATCAGCTGCAGGCGATTACCCAGTGCCATGAGGATTTCCTGCCGCGCGATGATCACACCCAGGGGAGACAGCTCTGCCTCGGCGGCCAGGCTGTCCAGCAGCACGCGGTAGCCGGCGAGGAAGTGGTCGCTGCCGAAGTCATCCAGCCCGGTGCCGTCGCATGCCTGCTGGAGCAGCCGCTGCGCGTCGAGCGCCTCGCGCTGGAACCCGACTGTCCTGGCCGCCCGCATCAGCGCGTTGGCGCAGCGTACGCGCAGGGGTAAGGCCGGGGCAGAAAGCACTGCGATCTCCTACACTGAAGGTTGCATGGATCGTGGCGGCATCGCACACGCAGGGCGAAGACCATACCACAGCAGGAGGCCTATCGATGACCTACCGCGTAATTCAATGGGGCAGCGGCAATGTCGGCGCCCGCGCTATCGCCGAGATCGCACGGCGCCCGGGCCTCAAGCTGTGCGGCCTCTATGTCTACAGCGATGACAAGGCGGGGGTCGACGCCGGCGTCATCGCCGGCGTCGGCCGGCTGGGCGTCAAGGCGACAAACCAGCGCGACCGCATCCTCGAGATGGACGCGGACTGCGTCATCCACTCGCCCCTGTCCTCGCTGGTGTACGGCACAGATCCCGAAGAAGACCTGAAAACCATCTGTGCTCTGCTGGCCTCGGGCAAGAACGTCATCAGCTCGGTCGGCTACATGTACCCTAAAGTCTACGGGCGCCCGGTCATGGGGCAGCTCGAACGCGCCTGCCGGCGCGGCGGCAGCAGCTTCCACGGCACCGGCGCCAACCCGGGCTGGCTCGGCGACCTGGTGCCGTTGACAATGACCGCGCTGTCGGGCCGGGTGGACAAGATCGTCATCCAGGAGATATCCAATTTCTCCGCCTACCCCTCCGCGGACATCATCTACAACACCATGGGTTTCGGACTGAAACCGGCGCAGTTCCGCCGCCAGTCCGCCCGCTACGCCGCCTGGCTGACCGATCTTTTCCGGGAGAGCATACAGATGGTCGCGGACGGCATCGGCATGCCGCTGGAGCGTATCGACACGCGCTTTACGCGCGCGCTGGCGCCGCGCAACTTCAGGGTCGCCGCCGGGCCGATCGACAAGGGCACCGTCGCCGCCCAGCGCTGGGAGTGGGCGGGCAAGTCCGGGGGCCGCAAACGCATCGTGCACGAAACCGTCTGGCGCATACACGAGAGCATGTGCGACAACTGGCCGCGCGGCTGCCACTCCATCACCATAAAGGGCGATCCCGACATGTACCTCGAGTTCGGCGCGCGCTGGAACAACGACCCTCTCTCGACGACCAGCATGCACGCGGTCAACGCCGTACCCTATGTCTGCGATGCCCCTGCGGGCATACAGACCTTCCTCGACCTGCCGTGGATCGTCGGGCGCGGTGCGATCTGAGTGGGCGCAGCGCGGGCAGCCTCTACCTGGCCGCCGGCGAGTGCTGCAACCGGGCGAGCCGCCTTGACCGCCCGGTGGCTGTTTGCCATCCTCAAAACGCCGGGCCCTTTTATTTTTTGCACAGGCCAGGGCCGAAGGAGATTCCCGCCTATGCCGATGTCGCAGGATGAGATCGCCACGCTGCGCGCCTTGATGGAGTACGAGGCCCGGCGCGAGGCCCCTCCCGAGGGATTTCCCCACCTGCCCGATATTCCCGCCGGGCGCTACACCGACCAGCGCTTCCACGACCTTGAGATGCGCTACATCTGGCGCAAAAGCTGGCTGCTCGCGGCACACGTCGACGAATTGCCGCAACCGGGCAGTTACCTGCTGTGGGAACAGGCGGGACAGCCGGTACTGCTGATACACGGTGACAACGGCGAGGTCAGGGCGTTCTACAACACCTGCAGTCACCGCGGAGCGCCCGTCGTCACCGAGCGTGCGGGCAGCAAGCGCCGCTTCACCTGCCCCTACCACGGCTGGAGCTACTCGAGGGAGGGCGAGCTGCAGGCCGTGCGCGATCCACAGGACTTCAGCGGCCTCAACCTGGCCGAACGGGGCCTGCAATCCATACGCTGCGAGCGTTTCGGCAACCTGGTATTCGTGAATTTCGATCCGCAGGCACAGACGCTGCTGGAGTGGCTCGGACCAATCGCGCAGGAGTGGGAGGAGTTCCAGTTCGACCAGTGCCGACTGGCGGCGCGGCACGTATTCGACCTTCACTGCAACTGGAAGATTGCCATGGAGGCCAATACCGAGGTGTACCACGTGCGCAGCATTCACCCGACCACCGTCGCACCGGTGCTGGACGATCGGCGCAACGTGAACACGCTCTATGCCAACGGCCACGGCCGCATGATCGCGCCGACCCCGCAGGGGAAGGCGACGCTCGACATCATGCCGGTCGACCCCGACATCGCCACGTTTGATACCGTGGGCGAGGTCGCCCGCACCTGTACGCAGTCCTATGGCCTGTTCCCGAATTTCGTCGCGCCACTGAGCCAACACGCGATTCCGCCACTGCTGTTCTGGCCCAACGGCATCGACAGGTGCCGGCTGGAAACCTGGACCATGGCACCCCCCTGGAAGGAGGGTATGCAGCCGGACCTGTGGACCGTCGACAACGGCGCCGAGCTGTGTGACGTGCTCAAGGAAGACACCCAGTTCGGCGAGAAGATCCAGCACTCCATGGAATCCTACGGCTTCCAGGGCGTACCGCTGAGCTACCAGGAGGCGCGCATCTACCACTGGAACCAGGCCGCGGACCGCATGATCGGCATCGACAACATCCCGCCGGAACTGCGCGTTGCACAGGTAATCGGCGACGACTGGATATACCCCAACGATCCGCGCAGGGAATTGCTCCATGGTTGAGACCAGGAAGACCTTTTGCCGCTTCTGCCACGTCTTCTGCGGCCTGGAAGTCGACGTGCAGGACAACCGGGTGATCGCCGTGCGCGGGGATCACGACAATCCCGTGTCGGAGGGCTACACCTGTCCCAAGGGACGCGCGGAGGTGGAGCGCATCAATCACGCCGAGCGGTTGCGCTGTTCGCAGAAGCGGGTCGGCGACCGCTTCGAGGATATCGACAGCGACAGCGCCATCGCGGAGATAGGCGCCAGGCTGAAAGCGATCGTCGCGGAACACGGTCCCGAGTCCGTCGCGGTCTACGTGGGCTGTGGCGGTCACCGCACCGCCGCCGGCGGACCCTGGTACGTGGCCAAATGGTTGCAGGCATTCGGTTCGCCGCGGCTGTATACGTCGCTGACGATTGACTCCCCGTCACTGATTATCGCCTACGACCGCCTGTTCGGCGCGCCGCTGCCGCTGGCTGTGTTCGACATCGACCATGCCGAGAGCGCCATGTTTGTCGCCACCAATCCGGTGGTGTCACACCTGTGGTCCATGCCGCAATCCAACCCCGCCACGCGCCTGAAGAAGGCGCTGAAGCGCGGCCTGAAGCTCGTGGTCATCGACCCGCGCAGGTGCGACGTGGCGCAGAAGGCCCACGTACACCTGCAGGTCAAACCCGGCGAGGACGCCACGCTACTGGCCTGCATCATCCGCGAGATCATCGACAACCAGTGGTATGACAGCGACTACGTCGCCAATTACGTCAGCGGCTTCGAGGAACTGCGCGCTGCAGTACAGCCCTTTTCACTGGAGTATACCGAGCGGCGCACCACCTGCCCGGCGGGGGATATCGTCGAGGCCGCCCGCACCTTCGCCACGGCCGGCAGCGGCGCCGCGCTGTCCGGCACCGGCCTGCACATGGCGCGCCACCAGAACCTGGCGACGCAACTCGTACAGAATCTCAACGCGCTGTGCGGGCGCTTCGACCGCAGGGGCGGCATGACGCGCATCGCCGGGACACTGACACCGGAGTTGCCAAGCGAGAACAACCAGCCGCTGCCCGTTTCGCTGCGCACGGACCAGCGATCACGCATCCGCGACATCGGCGGCATCGTGGGCCTGTTCGGCTACCAGGAGATGCCCACGAACACGCTGACCGACGAAATCCTCACCCCCGGCGAGGGCCAGGTGAAGGCGCTGATCGTCAACGGCGGCAACCCGGCGCTGGTGTTCAGCGATACGGATACCACCATCGAGGCCCTGCGCTCCCTCGACCTGCTGGTAGTCAATGACCTGTTCATGTCCGCTACCGCCAAACAGGCCGACTACGTCATGGCGGTAAAGCACCCGTTTGAACGCGTCGACATCCCCATGCTGTCGGACGCCTACTTTCCCTTCTCCTTCAACCAATACAGCGAGAAGATGGTGGAGGCGAGCGACGACGTCATCGAGGAGTGGCAGTTTTTCTGGCGCGTGGCGCAGGCGATGGAGAGCGGCTTTGCCTTACCCGGCGTGGCGCCCGATGCCGATCCATCCGCCGACGAGATCATACGCGGCCTGACGCCGGACGCGCGCAT
>JAWVYG010000315.1:0-4630 GCA_033722815.1 Halioglobus sp. | reverse complement strand
GCCTTGTGTTTGGCCGCCAGCTGCATGGCGTAGGTGATCACGTTGGCGGAGGCGGCCTCCGCCACCTCCGCGTCCGCCGCCATCTCCTCGTCCTGGTTGAACATCATGGCGTTGGTCCACTCGAAGAAGTCCTTGCGATCCTCCGCGGGAATCCCACACAGCTCCAGGATGGCCAGCAACGGCAGCTCGGCCGCCACCTCCTCGACAAACTCACACTCGCCCCGGCCCGCGACCTTGTCGACGATGTTGCGGGCGTGCTCGCGAAAGCGCGCCTCGTAGGAGTCCACCGCCTTCGGCGTGAACGCGGCGCGCACGATCTTGCGGTACTTCAGCTGCTTCGGCGGATCCATGTTGATGATCATGAGATTGTGAATTCCCGTGATCTCCTCCTCCGAGTACTCCTCCGCCAGCGCGGTGTTGGACTCGCTGGAGAACAGCTCCGGGTGCTTGGAAATGAAGTCGATCTCATCGCGGCCCGTGACCAGCCAGTACGGCACCCCCTGGTAGGAGTCGTCCATCCAGTGAATCGGCCCGGAGGCGCGAATCTGGCGCAGCACGTCGTAGGGCATGCCGTCGGCATAGGTATCCGGGTCGATCATGTTGGGAAAGTTGGCAAAAGGACATCCACTCATCGTTATAGTCTCCGTTGGTCTACCACTGGAGCCGACTATAGACTAATAGGTATTAGTCCGCAAGCACCGCAGGGCCTTTCCGCGGTGCCATTCAAGCGCGAATGAGAAACAGGGTTTCTTTCAATCCCTGGCGCGCCACGAGGAGCATACCGGCGAAGTAGAGCACCGCGCCGGCGGCGGCCAGCAGCAACAGCCTGGGCCAGGGCCCCAACGAGGCGGGCAAAAGGCCGGCGAGCAGCAGCACCGCCGCGTACATCACCAGGGCGACCAGCGCAGGCCGCAGCAGTTGTGCAAAGTAATCGCCGAGTGCCACGCCGACCACCGAGCAGGAGCGCCAGGCGGTGATGACGAACACCACCGGGTACATCAGCAGCCAGGCGTAGGCCAGGCCCATGACACCGCCGCCCATGGCCCCGGCGACGAAGGCCAGCGGCATCAATACCGCGGCGATGGCGAAGTTGCTGGCGCTGACACGCGGTGAGCCGATACCCCACAGCAGCGGCGGGAAGACGTTGCTCAGCAGCTTGAAGGGCATGACCAGGCCCAGCAACTGCAAAAGCGGTACCGCGGGCAGCCACTTCTCACCCAACAGGGCCGCGATAATGGGCTGCGCGGTGCAGGCGATGCCGAAAAACACCGGGAAGGCGGCGATCGACAGGATACGCGTGGCGGTCAGCAGGTACTCGTGCACCCGCGACTCGCGCTCATCATCGTGGGCGCGGGAAAACGCCGGGAAGGCAATGGCGTTGAGCATCCCTGCCAGCTTCTGTATCGGCAGCGAGGCGAGCTGCGCCGCCACGGCGTAATAGCCCAGCGCGTGCTGGCCGAGCAGCTTGCCGCCGATGAACTTGTCCGATTCACTGAACAGGAACCAGAGCCCCCTGTCCGTGGTCACGAAACTGCCGAAGGCGAGGTGCCGACGCATACCGCGGAACGCAAAGCTCGGCCACACCAGCGCGCGCGTGATCAGGTTGAGCCCGATAACACGGAACGCGGTGTTGGCAACCATGCCCCACACCAGCGCCCAGACGCCGTAATCGAGCAACGCCAGCACCAGCGTGACGACGCCGCCGAGTACCAGCGTAATGAAATCGACCACCGAGCGCCGCGTGAAATCTATCTCGCGCTCCAGCTGCGACTGCGGCAGCGTCTCGAAGATCAGCAACAGGAACTGCAGTGACAGCACGCGCACCACCGGCGCCAGCGCGGGCTCATCGTAGAACCTGGCCGCCGCGTCGGCGCCCGTGTACAGCAGCACAAACCAGGCGCAGTTCATCAGGATCACCACGCCGAATACCTGGCGCCGCGTATGCTCCTCGAGGTTCTTTTCCTGCACCAGGATGGCGTCCAGCCCGAGCGTGTTGAGCAGGAACAGGAACGAGACCAGGACGGTGCCCATCGCCATCAGGCCGTAGTCCCCGGGACTGAGCATGCGTATCACCACGATGGTGATACACCAGGAGATCGCCTGGCCGAAGAAACGCGCGGCCGCGCTCCAGCGCAGTGCGGACATCACCCTTGTGCGAATGTCCGTCATGGCTGAAGCGGTACCCCCGGGCAGCTTGCTGTTATTGTTGTGCGCGCGCTGGCGCCGCGCAGGCGGAACTGACAGGGGAAATTGTCAACCATCCGCCGTGGAATTGCATCCGCCCGCTGCGGTTAATGCGGCGCGCCTCGCAATTCTGGCGTTGTGTCAGTCACCCGGGTAGCCAATGCCCTTGAGCGCGCCGGCGATCTCGTCGAGGATCGCGGGATCATCGATGGTCGCCGGCAGCGTCCAGGGCTCGCCGTCGGCGATGCTGCGCATGGTGCCGCGCAGTATCTTGCCCGAACGCGTCTTCGGCAGACGCGACACCACGGCGCACAGCTTGAACGCCGCCACCGGCCCGATCTTGTCACGCACACGCTGCACGACGCGCGCCGTGACGTCAGACTCGGCAGTAGCGGTACCGGCATTCAGCACCAGCAGCCCCACGGGCAGCTGCCCCTTCATCGAGTCCGCCACGCCGACCACCGCGCACTCGGCCACATCGGGATCCTCGGCCAGCACTTCCTCGATAGCCCCGGTCGACAGGCGGTGGCCGGCGACGTTGATGACGTCGTCGGTACGCGACATGACGAAGACGTAGCCGTTGTCGTCGATGTAGCCGGCGTCACCGGTCTCGTAGTAACCGGGGAAACGCTCGAAATACGCAGAGCGGTAGCGGTCCGGGGCATTCCACAGGTTGACGAACGTCCCCGGCGGCAGGGGGTTCTTCACCACCAGCGCCCCGATATCCCCCGCGGGCAGCTGCTTACCCGCCTCGTCGAGCACCTGCACGTCATAACCGGGTACCGCCCGCGCGGGCGAACCGGGCACCACCGGCAGTTCCTCTATGCCCAGGCAGTTGCAACAGATCGGCCAGCCGGTCTCTGTCTGCCACCAGTGGTCGATGACAGGCACGCCCAGCTTGTCCTGCGCCCACTCCAGGGTCGCCGGGTCACAGCGCTCACCCGCCAGGAACAGCGCACGCAGGCAGGACAGGTCCCTGCCCTGCAGGTGTTCACCGCGCGGGTCCTCTTTCTTGATCGCGCGGAAGGCGGTGGGCGCCGTGAACATCACGCGCACGCCGTACTCCTCGATCACTCGCCAGAAGGCGCCCGGGTCGGGCGTGCCCACCGGTTTACCCTCGTACAGCACCGTGGTGCAGCCCGCGAAAAGGGGGCCGTACACGATGTAGGAGTGCCCCACCACCCAACCGACGTCCGAGGCGGCCCAGTACACGTCGCCGGCGCCGACGTCGTAGATATTGCGCATGCTCCACTTCAGCGCCACGATGCTGCCGCCGGTATCGCGCACCACGCCCTTGGGCTGGCCGGTCGTGCCGGACGTATAGAGGATATACAGCGGGTGATTGGCCTCCACCGGCACGCAGTCCGCCGGCTGCGCCGCCGCCATGGCCTGCTGCCAGTCGCGATCCCTGCCGGGCTCGAGGGACGCCGACTGCGCATCCCGCTGCAACACGACGCAGGCGTCGGGCTTGTGCTGCGCCAGCTCGATGGCCTCGTCCAGCAGCGGCTTGTACGGCACGATGCGGCCGGGCTCGATACCACAGCTCGCGCTGACGATCACACGCGGCTGAGCATCGTCGATCCTCACCGCCAGTTCGCGACTGGCGAAACCGCCGAACACCACCGAGTGGATCGCGCCGATGCGGGCACAGGCGAGCATCGCGACCAGCGCCTCGGGCACCATGGGCATATACACGATGACGCGGTCACCGGTAGCAACGCCGCAATCGGTGAGGACACCGGCGAAGCGGCTCACCTGGTCGAGCAATTCGGTGTAACTGTACTGTCGCCGCGTGTCGGTGACCGGGCTGTCGTAGATGAGCGCGGCCTGCTCGCCGCGCCCCTGCGCCACGTGCAGGTCCAGCGCGTTGTAGCAGGCGTTGGTTGTACCGCCGGGGAACCAGCGGTAGAACGGCGGCTCGGTATCGTCGAGCACCTGCACCGGCGGTGTGTACCAGTGAATGTCCTGCGCCGCGCGCTGCCATCGTTGCGTGTCGCCCATCGTCCTACTCCGCTGTCGATCCCGGGTAGAGTGGCCGGCTGGCATCCGCCGCGATCGGCGCACCGCTGTCGCGCTCCTGTACCGCCTGCTTGAAGCCGACTTCTTCCGCCCGCTGCTTGAACCAGACGCCCTCTGGGCTGTGACGGGTAATGCCGTCAAACAACGTCGCGAACATCTGGGTGTTTTCCAGGCCCATGCTGTTATAGGCCTGGTTGATCATGAGTTTCTGCATCATCAGCTGGTTCTTCGGGACGCCCGCCATGCGCTCGGCGAGTGCCGCCACGCAGTCGTCCAGTTGCGCCAGCGGCACGGAGTCCAGCACCAGCCCCAGCTCCTTCGCTTCGCTACCGCTCACCAGGTCGCCGGTGAGCAGCATGCGCTTGGCCTTTTCGGCACCGAGGCGATAGACCCACATCGCCGTGGTGGGACAGCCCCACACCCGGGC
>JAWVYG010000314.1:0-4640 GCA_033722815.1 Halioglobus sp. | reverse complement strand
CGGTTACCGCGGCTCGTACCAGATGGGGGAGCTGTAGGCCCTGTCCTGTACGACTTTCGGATCGGCCGGATCGAGCTTCTTGCCCAGGCGCGCCGCGTCGTACACCGACCAGCGCGGCGTCTCGATCTCGATCACCCGGGCGTAATAGAAGGCGCGCTGTGACGGTTCGAAGTCCGGATCCTGCCAGAAGGCGCTGAGACTGGCGGCGCCCACGCTGTTGCGGTAGCTGGCGCTGTCGAGGTCGACGGTGGATGGCAGCGCCTTCACCTTGCCGCTGCGGCCGATCCTGCGACCGTCCGACGCCGCCACCGTGTAGACCTTCTCTTTCAGCGCGCCGTCGTCCTCGAGCCAGCCCTTGATCACCTGCAGGCGATCCAGGTTGGCGCCGTGGGGATCCTTCATCGCCATGAGCATGAAGCCGGGCGCCTGGCCCTTGTCCGCCGGACCCAGTTCGCCGCCCATGGGCACGCCCTTGCGATAGCCGATGCGCACCGCGTGGGGATCCTCCAGGTCTGCGCTGCTGTAGTCGAAGCCGCCGAACAGGCGCAGGCTGATGCGCGAACCCGTGGTGGCGTAGACCTCGCGCCGCTGCATGGCGTCGAAGATCTCCTTGCGCGTGTTGTCACGCGCCCAGACGCCGGTGTAACCCGAGGCGACGAAGGTCCAGCCCTTGGTCAGTTGGGTGTCGGGATTGTCTGCGCCGGGCATGCCGGAATAGCCGGGGATGGTGCGGCCCGTGCCGGGCTCGGTGGCGGTCGCCTTGCCCCAGAAGTTGTCCTCCGCGCCGGTGGCGAGCGAGGTGTGGGCGTCCGTGCTGCCGATCATGCCGAACTTGTAGGGATTGGCCCCGGCGCTGTCCTGCAACGCCAGCCCGATCTTCAGTGCGCTGCGCGCGTACTCGTACTGCAGCATGTCGTCGGTCTTGTTCGCCGCGACCATGGCGGCGAAGTTGCCCCCGTCCCAGGTCTCGAAGTCCGCGAATTCGTCGTCGGGGGACAGGAAGGGGTGGGTCTCACCGTCGCCCTTGATCTGCGTGACCTCGGCGATCGGTTCGAGCCGCGCGCGGCGTTCGGCGTAGGCCTTGTCGATCGGCTTGCCGGCGAAATCCTTGACGTCGAACATCAACCCGTTGCTGAGGTTGCCGTTGTGGGGGATCGCCAGGATCCTGCCGCCGGTCTGCTGCTCGTAACGCTCCATGAAGGACCACAGGCTGGCCGGGTCCTCGCCGGCGTTGGAGGAGATCGGCTGCATCTGGCCGGCGCGGTCGGCGCCGTCGGCGTAGACCACCACACGGTGCAGGTTATTGGAGCCGGGCATCGAGGTCCACTCGAAGCCGATCAGCGCGGTGAACCGGCCCGGGTCGTTGAACTCATCGGAGGTGGCGATAGAGGCCTGCCAGATCTCGGACGATACCGCGTCGTTGGACAGCATGGCCTCGCCGGCGCCCATGCGGTGCAGGAATTCGCGCATCACGGCCATGGCGGAGTCGTCGCCGGTGCCGCTGTCCTTCATCGCCTCGAAGATCCGCTTCGCCTCCGGGTCGGTCAGCAGCCTGGCATCGCCCTCGCGCAGCTTCAGCATGGTGCCGAGCTGCTCGGCGTGGTCCGATACCACCAGGAAGTCCAGCGGCTGGCTGAGTTTCGCCACCATGCCGTTGTTGGCGGTCACCGCCTCGCCCCGCGCGAAGCGGTAGGCATCCGCCGGCGGCAACCCGACGTTGCCCATGGTGTTGGCGTCGACACTGTAGGAACTGTGCAGGTGGGTGTCGCCCCAGTACAGGTTCAGCGGGTAGTCTTCCTCCGCCCACGGGGTGTACTGGGCAGCGGTGCCCGCGGCCCAGATCAGGGCCGGTGCGGCGAGTAGGCATTGTATTGGACGGTGTTTCGACATGGCACGCTCCTTTTCCGGATTACCCACAGTATAGGACCAGCCAGGGAGCCGTGCCCGTATCGCCGTGCGCGGTGCCCGCGATCCGCGCCGGGCACGGCAGTCCCGGCGCTCTCAAGCAGTCCGCAGGTTCAGCGCAGGCGCCGTCACGCCGGGTCAGAAACGATAGCGCCCCTGTACCGCAATCGAGCGCGGCCGCTCCGGCAGCCCGAAGTAGCTGTTGGAGTCGGTCACCGGCACGTCGTTGTTCCAGACATAGGTTTTCTCGTCCGTGAGGTTCCTGCCGATGACCGCGATGGACCAGTCGCCGTTGTCATGACCCAGGGCGATACGCGCGTCGATCCGGGTGGCGTCGTCGTGCTTGGTGTTCGGGTCCAGGTCCAGCGCCGAATAGAACTCGTCCGTGTAGTTGATGTCCACGCGGCTGACCAGCGCCATGTTGTCGCCCACCGGTAGTATGAACTCCGCATTGAGGTTGGCGCTCCATTCCGGGGCGAACAGCAGTGTCTCGTCTTCCAGGTCCTGGCCGCCCCTCTCGCTCCCTGCTTCGATGTTGCTGCCGTCTGCCCGCAGGCAGCCGGGGTTGTCGGCGGGGTCGGTGGCCTGCGGAATCGTGCAGGTAGCGCCGGTGAAGTCTTCGTAGTAGGCGTCCAGGTAGGCCACCGCGCCCCCGATGGTCAGGCCCTCGGTCGCCAGCCAGCGGCCGTCGATTTCCACGCCCTGGCTGATCGATTCCCCGGCGTTGCCGACGCGGAACACGTCGCCCACCAGTGAACTGGTCTGCAGGTCTTCGTACTCCATGCGGAACACGGCGACGTTCACTTCCGCTGCGCCCTCCAGCAGGCCCATCTTCGCGCCGATCTCGAAGGCGGTCACCTCCTCCTCGTCGTACTCGATGATGGAGGCATCGTTACCGGGTACCACCTCGCCGGTCGGCTCCCCGGTGACCGGGTCTGCCAGGCGAATCTCCTCGCCGGCACTGCTGTAGGCCGAGTCGTAGCCGCCGCCCTTGAAGCCGGTGCTGATGCTGGCGTAGAGCATGGTGTCGTCGCCGACGTCCCACTGCAGGTTGGAGGAAAAAGTCCACTTGTCCTCGTCGCGGCTGAGGCCGGTAAAGGAATGCTGCCGCACATCGGCGATCAGCTGCCCGTTCAGCGGGTTGGCAAAGAAGAGGCTGTTGCCAAAGCGGATGCGCAGGCCTTCGGAGACGTTCACCTTGTCGAGGTCCTTGGTCTCCTCGTTGTAGCGCACACCGAGTGACCAGCGCGCCACGTCGCTGAAGTTCCAGGTGCCCTGGCCGAAGATCGCCCAGCTGTCGGACTCCTGGTCGAACCTGGCAGGCACGGGGTTCGGGTTGTCCGAGAACAGTGCGCCGGCCACGCTCAGCGGGCCCGACAGCGCAAAATCGATGGCGTCGACGCGATTGCGAATGTACAGATCGTTGTGCTGGTAGTAGGCGCCGGCAATCCAGTCGATGGTCTCGTCCCCGGGGGAGACGAAGCGGATCTCCTGGCTGTACTGCTCGTAGTCTTCGTACAGTGTGCGGTTGAGGGAGGGCGTCGCGGCGGTATCCGAGTTCTGGGCGATATCCATGTCATAGGCCGAGTAGGCCGAGATCGTGGTCAGGGTGGCGAAGTCCAGTTCCCAGTTCACGGTGACGGCGAAGACGTCTGTTTGCGTAACGGTGCCCGGACTGATGTCGGCGGCACCCTCATCCCGGTCCGAGATGATCGGGAAGGGCACCGTGCCGAGGAAGTTCTCCTGGCCGGCGAAGTCAGACTGGTAGACCACCGTGGGGCGCGACTGTCGGTCGAAGTCGCCGTACTCGTACTTGACGTTGACCTCCAGCGTTTCGGTGGCCAGCCAGCTCAGACTGCCGCGGGCATACCAGTTGTCGTTGTCGGGCCCCTCGTCACCTGTGGTGATGTTGTCCCACCAGCCGTCCATGGCGTCGTGGCGCACCGCCAGGCGCCCTGACAGGTTGTCCGTCAGCGGGCCGGAGAGAACGAGGTTGTACTGCTGCTCGCCGTGATTGTGTTCGTACAGGGCCTCCACCATGCCCTCGAATTCGTCGGTAGGCTTGGCGCTGGTGATGTTGATGGCGCCGGCCACGGTGTTCTTGCCGAACAGGATGCCCTGGGGCCCCTTGAGGATCTCCACCCGCTCCAGGTCCATGGTGGTGGGTACCGCCGCCAGCGGCCCGCGCCCCGCGTAGACGCCATCGATATACATGCCAACCGACTGCTCGAAACCCGCGTTGGTGCCCGAGCCCACTCCGCGGATGAACAGGTTCGGGGTGCCCGCGCCGCCGTTGATGCTGACGTTGGGCAGATAGACGGTCAGTTCTTCCAGCGAGGTAATGCCGATATCGTCGATTTTCTCGCCACTCATGGCGGCGACGGAGATCGGCACGTCCTGCAGGCTTTCGGCCCGCTTCTGGGCGGTGACGATCACCTCCTCCAGCATCAGGCCCTGGGCCGCCGCACCGGGCAGCCAGCACAATGTGGTGAGGGACAGCGACAATGGAAGATACGTGGGGAGTCGGGATGACGATACTGGGAATTTGCGTGAGATCATGCCGGCCGATCCTCTTTTTATGGAAATCGAGTTCACATCATGGATCACGCAACGGGAGAGTCAAGCCGCGAGTTATAGCCGCCTCGCCGACAGCGGTCGTCAACCGGCAGGGTGGCGTGGAAAATAGGGGACAGACCACGATTTATACGACAAAATCGTGGTCTGTCCCCTATTTT
>JAWVYG010000313.1:0-4650 GCA_033722815.1 Halioglobus sp. | reverse complement strand
GCTCATACGGTGGCCTGGTGGTTGGCAGTTGTAGGTTTCGACATGGTGATCTCCGAGTACTACGTGATGGGTTCTTCGCCAGCGATCTGGGTGCGGTACATCAGGCGGCCGCTGTCCATGGGATAGGGCAGCGCGCGGTGCATCGTGCCCGTGTTGTCCCAGATGAAGTTGGCCGCCGTATAGGGGGTCGTGCAGGGTAACACGGGCTTACTCTATCGGACGGATCCGTCGTGAACAAAAGTTCTCTGTGTCAGAGAAATCGCTGGCGAGGCCTGGCTCGTCAGCTTCCCGGGGTATGATCCAGGCTAATGGGGTAGAGCCGGATGGTGTAGAGCCTAGCGCCGGAATGATCTGTTACCTATGCGACCGGAACAGACCATGGGAAATTGGTCGGTGTGAGAGGATTTGAACCTCCGACCCCTTCCTCCCGAAGGAAGTGCGCTACCAGGCTGCGCTACACACCGTAGTTTGAGGCGCGCTACTATACCAAATGCCCCGGGCGGAACCAATGCCCGCCAGGCTCAGTAGATCCCCGCCCATCGCGCCAGGAACTGGCTGAGCAGGCTGAGCGCTACCACCACGACGATCAGCATGAGCATCAGGCGCATCGGCCTGAACGGCTTGCGCTCCACGGAATTGACGCCGCGGCTGACAAACTCGTCGACCTTGCGCTGGTCTTCCGCGTTGAGGCGATTCTGGAAGCTCTTGTCCTGTTGTTCGGGGCGCTCTTCGCTCATGGGTCCATCTGGTAAAAAAAGGGAGAGTGCGTCGCCGCATTCTCCCTCGTAAACGGGGGAAAGTCACCCTGGCGGGTGCCCCCCGAGCAGCAACTGCAATCAGAGACTGAACATCTCCTGCGGCATCTCCATCAGGTCGTCCGCCCCGGCCAGCATGGTCTCTTTAAGGCTGGCGGTGCGCGGCAGCATGCGCGCGAAATAGAAGCGCGCCGTCATGACCTTCGCCTCGTAGAACGACAGGTCCTCCCCGCCGGCAGCGATCTTCTGCTGCGCCACCACGGCCATGCGCGCCCAGAAGTAGGCCAGCGTGATATAGCCGCTGTACATCAGGTAGTCGACCGCGGCCGCGCCCGCGTTGTCCGGGTTTTCCATGGCGGCCTCGCCCAGCTGCATCGACAGGCCGAGCCAGTCGTCCTTGGCCTCTTGCAACGGGCCGATGAATTCCGCGTACTCCTCGCCGCCGTACTGCTCGCAGAACTCGTCGATGATGCCGGTAAAGCCCAGCAGGAGTTTGCCGCCGCTGCCGAGCACCTTGCGGCCCAGCAGGTCCAGCGCCTGGATGCCCGTGGTGCCCTCGTACAGCAGGGCGATACGCGCGTCGCGCACGATCTGCTCCATGCCCCACTCGCGGATGTAACCGTGGCCGCCGTAGACCTGCACGCCCAGGTTGGAACACTCGTAGCCCAGCTCGGTCACGAACGCCTTGCCGATCGGGGTCAGCAGCGCCATCAGGTCGTCGGCGTTCTTCGCCGCTTCCTCGTCGCCAAGGTGCACGATGTCGCCCAGCTGGGCGAGGTAGTACAGGAAAGCCCTGGAACCTTCGGCGATGGCCTTCTGCGTCAGCAGCATGCGGCGCACGTCCGGGTGCACGATGATGGGGTCGGCGGGGCCGTCGGGGTTCTTGGGGCCTGTCAGCGAGCGCATGGCGAGGCGCTCGCGGGCGTAGCTCAGCGCACCCTGGAACGAACGCTCGGTGTGCGCAAGGCCCTGGATCGCGGTGCCGATGCGCGCCGTGTTCATGAAGGTGAACATGGCGTTGAGGCCCTTGTTCGGCTCGGCGATCAGATAGCCCCGCGCGCCGTCGAAGTTGAGTACCGCCGTTGCGTTGCCGTGGATACCCATCTTCTTTTCCAGTGCGGCGCAGTGCACGGCGTTGCGCTCACCGAGGCTGCCGTCTTCGTTGACGTTGAACTTGGGCACGATGAACAGCGAGATTCCCTTGGTGCCTTCCGGCGCGTCGGGCAGCCGCGCCAGCACGATGTGTACGATGTTCTCCGTCATGTCGTGCTCGCCGGCACTGATGAAGATCTTGGTGCCGGTGATGGCGTAGCTGCCGTCCGCCTGGGGCTCGGCCTTGGTGCGCAGCAATCCCAGGTCGGAGCCGCAGTGGGATTCGGTCAGGCACATGGTGCCGGTCCACTCACCGGAGATCAGCCGGGTGAGGTAGTGCTGTTTCTGCTGCTCGGAACCGTGCTCCTGCACGGTATGCACGGCGCCGTGGCTGAGGCCCGGGTACATGAGCCAGGCCCAGTTGGCGGTCCCGGCCAGTTCGTTCATGACGATACCCAGCAGGTTCGGCAGCCCCTGGCCGCCGTAGTTGGGATCGGCGCTCAGTGCCGGCCAGCCGTTCTCCACGTACTGGCGGTAGGCGTCGGCGAAGCCCTCGGGGGTGCGCACCCCGTCCTCGCTCCAGTGGCAGCCCTCCTCGTCGCCGTTCTGGTACAGCGGCGCCACCACTTCCTCGGCGAACTTGCCGCCCTCTTCCACGATGGCGTTCATGAGGTCCTCGGTCGCTTCCTCACAACCGGGCAGCGTCTGGTAGAGCTTCTCGGATTCCAGCACTTCGTTGATCACGAAGCGGATGTCACGCGTGGGCGCCTTGAATTCTGGCATGTCGATGTCCTCGTGCAGATGCGATGCCGCGGCGAGCGGGATGGGGCCACGGCGACTATGTTTTCACCGCACACATTCTGCGCATATTGACCGCGAAGTCAATAATCTTTTGGCCCGAATGGGGCCCCTGTCCAGATTTCTTGCGCCAGGTCAGTTTGTGGCCGTCAGGCGCCTCCCGGCCAGCGCGTTATTTCGATATAAGTGTCTGAATATCAAGCATTTTTGCCGCCTCAGCCGGGTCCCAGGGCGACAGGTGGGGAATTTCGCCCAGCAGCGGCGCAGGCAGCAGGTCGCGCAGGGTCGCCAGGTTGTCCTCGTGACAGGCCATGCGCTCCCCGGGCTGGTTGGCCACCCACCCCGCCAGCGCCAGGCCGTCGCTCTGGATGGCCTGCGCCGTCAATACCGCGTGGTTGATACAGCCCAGCCGCATGCCCACCACGAGTATCACCGGCACCTGCAACTCGCGGGCGAGATCCGCGAGGGTCTCGCGCGGGTTGAGCGGCACGCGCCAGCCGCCGGCCCCCTCGATCAGGGTGACATCCGCCCCCTCGAGCATCACCCCGCGGCAGTAGCCCGCCAGTCGCCCCACCTGCAGCGCCGTGCCCGAGCGGGCCGCGGCGATGTGCGGGGCGATGGCCTCGGCGAGCGCGACGGGATTGACCCGCGCGTAGTCCAGCTCCAGGGTCATGCTCTGGATAAGCGCCAGGGCGTCCTCATTGCGACCGTCGGCATCGCAGCCCGCGGCCACCGGCTTCACGGCAGCGGTGCGCAGGCCGACGCTGGACGCCGCCCGCAGCAGCGCACAGCCCACGGCGGTCTTGCCCACCTCGGTATCGGTTCCGGTAACAAACCAGGTCTTGCTCATGTCCTTTGCAACACTCCGTAATAGACTTCGTAGGTGGCCGGCAGCTGGCCGTCCCGGCGGCGCTCCTCGTAGGCCTGCAGCATGCCCTGCAGGGCGCGCCGGCTGGTCAGGCCCGGCTGCCGGGCGCTGTTCATATTGTGCGCGCCCAGGGTCTTCAACTCGTCCAGCAACTGGCGCACGCGCTGGTACTGCATGACCACGATCTCGCTCTGCAGCGCCAGGTCCAGCGCCGCGATACCGGCCACCGCACCCTCCAGCTCGGCGGCGGCGATGAAGGTGTTCACGTGTTGGTAAGTATCCACTGCCGCCCACGCCTCGCGCAGCTCCGAGAGGGTCTCGGGGCCTAATGAAGTGAATACACACAAACCCCCGGGGGCAAGCACCCGGTGCAGTTCACGGAAGAGGCGCTCGGTCCGCGCACACCACTGCAGTGCCAGGCTGCTGAACACCAGGTCCACCGAGCCCGCCGCCAGCGGCAGCTCCTCGGCATCGCCCACCAGCCAGCTGCCGCCCTCTCCGGCACGCTCGCGGGCGTACCCCACCATGCCCTCGGCAATGTCCAGGCCGATGTGCGTCGCCGCCGGAAACCGCTCGCGCAGGTGGGGCGCGAAGTAACCGGTGCCGCAGCCCAGGTCGAGGACCACCGCGGGCCGCGCTGCGCGCCGGTCGAGGCGCTCCAGCAGCGCATGGCCCACATCCCGCTGCAGTGCGGCGACGGAATCGTACTGGCGGGCCGCGCGGCTGAACGACGCCGCCACGTCCGCCTTCGACACCGCCCCGGGCGCCTCGCCCACCTCGCCCAGCAGGCCCTCGCGCGACAGGAACGCGCGCAGGAACCGCGCCACCTCGGCGGGCTGCTCCAGGGGCAGGAGGTGGCTTGAATCGGCCACCACCTCAACAGCCGCCGCAGGCAGCATCGCCCCGAGGTTTGCCGCCACCTGCGCGGTGACCAGCGCATCGCCGGCGGCGAACAGGTGCGCCTGGGGGCAGTCCAGCGTCTGAAGCTGCGCCCGCTGGTCGAGCGCCAGCAGCCAGTCCAGGGACGGCAGCAGATCACCGGCCGGCTCTTTCCGCCCGCGACGCACCTCGCGCAGCAGGGCGCGCTCCCGGGGAGAGCCGCGCGCCTGCAGGGCATCGAAGCGTCGCAGCGCCGCG
>JAWVYG010000312.1:0-4652 GCA_033722815.1 Halioglobus sp. | reverse complement strand
GTGTGAAACACCTTGTGCAGGAAGCGGCGCGGCTGCGCGGCGAGCTCCTCGTCGGCGCGCGGCGGCTCGCGAAAATACTCGATGTGCAGGAAATGCTGCTCCCCCATGCGCCGGTACTCCGCCAGTGGCGGCTCGTCGGGGTTGTGGGGCGCGGCGGGATTCTCCAGCCCGATCACGGCGAGAACACGATCGGGGTGACGCAGGGCAAAGTCGTAGTTGGCGAACGCGCCGAAATCCAGTCCGGCGAACACGGCACGCCGCTCACCGATATGATCGAGCAGCCCCAGCAGGTCCGCGGTGATGTGGTCCACGTCGTAGGCCCGCGGATCCGCGGGCGCCTCGGTCTGTCCCATGCCGCGCATATCCGGTGCGATGACACGATACCCCGCCGCGGCCAGCGCCGTCACCTGGCGGTGCCAGCTGAACCACAGGTGGGGGAAGCCATGGCACAGGACCACGGGCATGCCCTCGCCCTGTTCGACGTAGTGCATCCTGATGCCGTTGATGGTCGCGTGGTGGTGAGTCCAGTCCATACCGGCAGTCCTGCGCGTGGGCGGATTGCCAGCTTATGCACTGGAGGCGGCGCGAACAAGCTGTAAAAGGCAGAAATGGCTCGCGGCCGGCCACAGGGGCGACACCCGGTTACACCGATCCACGCGGCAAAAAAAAGGGCCGCTCGCTGGCGGCCCCGGGGAGTCAGGACGGGCGTTACAGGTCGTAACCGCGCTCGTCGTGCAGCACGAGGTCCAGGCCCTGCGTTTCCTGCTCGTCGTCCACGCGCAGACCGACCATCACGTCGACGATTTTCAGGATGACGAAGGTCACCACCGCGGTGTAGACAAACGTGGCGACGACGCCCGTGCCCTGGATCACCAGCTGGCCGCCGATGGAATCGACGCCATCGGAGAAGCCGTTGCCGCGGAATATGCCGAGGTTGGTGGCGCAGAACACGCCGGCCAGCAGCGTCCCGAGGATGCCGCCGACACCGTGCACGGGGAATACGTCGAGGCTGTCATCGATCTTCAGGGCATTCTTGATGTAGTTGGTGGCGAAGTAGCAGATAACGCCCGCACTGAGGCCGATGACCACCGCACCGGCGGGGCCCACCGAGCCCGACGCGGGCGTGATGGTACCCAGGCCGGCCACCATACCGGTGACAATACCCAGCACCGAGGGCTTGCCATGGCGGATCCATTCCATCGCCATCCATGCCAGCGAACCGCACGCGGCCGAGAGGTGGGTGACCAGCATGGCCATGGCGGCGCTGTTGTCCGCCGCCACGGCGGAGCCCGCGTTGAAGCCGAACCAGCCCACCCACAGCATGCCCGCACCGGCCACCGTCAGGGTCAGGTTATGCGGCGGCATGGCCACCGCGCCGAAACCCCGGCGCGGGCCCATGACCAGCGCCGCGACGACCGCGGCCACGCCAGCCGTGATATGCACCACGGTGCCGCCGGCAAAATCCTGCAGGCCCATGTTGCCCAGCCAGCCGCCGCCCCAGACCCAGTGGCAGACCGGCGCGTAGACAACGATCAGCCAGATCGAGCTGAACAGCAGCATCGCGGAGAAGCGCATACGCTCTGCAAAACCGCCCACGATCAGCGCGGGCGTGATGATGGCGAAGGTCATCTGGAAAATGGCGAACAGGCTGGCGGGGATGCTGCCGTTGACGCTGTCCATGGAGATGGATGCAAAGAACATGTTGCCGAAATCGCCTATAAACCGGCCTTGTTCGACGCCGTCACTGCCGAACGCGATGGTGTAGCCGAGGGCGAACCAGAGCAGCGACATCAGGCAGGTCAACGCGAAGCACTGCATCAGCACGGACAATACGTTCTTTACGCGCACCAGGCCGGCGTAGAACAGGGACAGGCCGGGTATCGTCATGAACAGCACGAGGGCGGTGGAGGTAAGGATCCACGCCGTGTCGGCGCCGTTGATTTCGTCGGCGCTGGCGCCGGCAGAGGTGAGCAGGCACAGGGCGCCCAGCAGGAACAATGGGACTCGTTGCGTCAATGCGGACATGATCACAGCGCCTCCTCGCCTGTTTCGCCGGTGCGGATGCGTACACTTTGCTCCAGCGGGGAAAGGAAAATCTTGCCGTCGCCGATCTTACCGGTGGCCGCCGCCTTGCAGATGGCATCGATGGCGGGATCCACCTGGTCGTCGCTGATGGCGATCATGATCTTTACCTTGGGTTGAAACTCCACGATGTACTCCGCACCGCGGTAGAGTTCCGTGTGGCCCTTCTGCCGGCCATAGCCCTTGACCTCCTCGACAGTCATGCCGTTGATGCCGATCTGGTGCAAGGCCTCGCGCACGTCGTCGAGCTTGAAGGGCTTGATGATTGCAGTCATCATTTTCATGGTTATTTCTCGCATCAAATGGGCCCGATTATTGTGGTGCGGCGAACGCGGGCGGCAGGGCCGCCGGTTCGCCCTCCCCCACACGGGCTTCGCAGGGGAAACGCCGAATGCTGCCACAGCGCGGTGCAAAGGTTAACCACTTTGGCACCTCCTTGGTGAAAAAATCCGGCACGACCTTCAATGCGAGATAAAAGCGCACCAAAACGGTGCCTGTACCGCAATCCCATGCACACGTCGCACCGATTCGGATCGCCTGCATGCAGTGGCGCGCCCCGTGCATGCAAGCGTCACGGCGATGTGGTATCAATACGCGCTCACCCGCCGCGGACCATCCAATCATGACCCACCCCCTGCACCTGTTGCGTCACTGCCTGGTCAGTGCCCTGCTGCTCTGCCCGCTACATGGCCTTGCCGGGAGTGCCGGCTCCGCCCCCGGCAGCGACGGCCCGCGCAACGTCATCCTGATCATCGGCGACGGCATGGACGAGCAGCAGATCACCATCGCGCGCAACTACCTGGCCGGTGCCGCAGGCCGCCTGGTGCTGGACGGCATGCCGCTGCGCGGCGCCGTGCAGGTATTGACGGTAGAGGACAAGGTAGGCGGCAAGCCGGTCTACGTGGCGGACTCGGCGAACACGGCCACCAGCATGGCCACCGGCGCGCTGACGAGCCGCGGCCGCATCGCGACCAGCGCAGGTTCCGACGAGCCGCTCGAGACCATCGTCCAACTGGCGGCCGCGGCCGGCCTGCGCACCGGCCTGGTGACGACGGCCAGTGTCACCGACGCCACCCCCGCGGCGTTCGCCGCGCACATCAACTTTCGCCTGTGCGAAAACCCCGACAGTATGGTGAATGTGAGCTACAGCGACATTCCGCTGGGAGACTGTTCGCAGCACCTGAAGTCCCGCGGCGGGCTGGGCTCTATTTCGGAGCAACTGGCGGCCTCACCGCTGCAGGTCATCCTCGGCGGCGGCGCCAGGCACTTCGCGCCGTCGGTTGAAGGCGGACAACGCAGCGTCAGGGAACTGGCCGAAGCCAATGGTTTCACCGTGCTGTCGACGCGCGCGGAGCTGGCGGCAGCAAGCGACGGCGAGCGCCTGCTGGGACTGTTCGCACCGAGCACCCTGCCCGTGCGACTGCGCGGCCAGGCCGGGCGCGAGGCCGAGGCGCCCGAGCCGAGCCTGCTCAACCGCGTGCACCCCTACCTCGGCGACGTCACGCTGCCGGAGCCCATGACCTGCGAACCCAACCCGGCATTCGCCGACGTCCCCACGCTGCAGGAAATGACAGACGCGGCCATCCACAACCTGTCGGCGGGTAACGCGCGCGGCTTCTTCCTGATGATCGAGTCCGCCTCGATCGACAAGCAGGCCCACGAGCGCAAGCCGTGTGGTTCGATCGGGGAAATGGAACAACTCGACGAGGCACTGGCCAGCGCATTGGCTTTCGCCAAGCGACAGCCGAACACCCTGGTGCTGGTTACCGCCGATCACTCGCAGGCGGCGCAATTGATACCGGAGTACAGCCTGTTCGCCGCCTACCCGATCCCCACCTACACGCCGGGCAAGCTGGCGCGCATTGTGACACCCGAGGGCGGCAGGATGGCGGTCAACTACGCAACCACCAACTTCGTGATGGAAGAACACACCGGTGCGGCGGTTCCCCTGTACAGCAACAAGGAAGGGCTGGGACGCATCGCACCGTTTATCCAGCAGCCCGAGCTGTACGGCATAATGCGCGACTACCTGGGCCTCTAGCCGCCGGCGGCTAGAGGTTCACCCAGCTGTTGAGCGCCCGCAGGCGAAACACGGTACCGCGGTAATCCAGCACCACGGAATCGGGCAGGATCTCCCGGACCTTCATACCCGGCGCCGCATCGCCGCCTTCGCGCAGGGTTTTCGAATTCAGGATGACCGTGGACCTGCCCGGCTCACCGGAGTAGTCGTGTCGCTGGTACAGCACGGTGGGGATCGCATCCTTGGTTACCTGTGACAGGCTCGCAAGAAAGGGCGCCGGGTGCTCCACGAGGCGGGCGTTCTCCATCTCCTCCCGGGCCCTGCGCAGCATATCCTCGATGTCGACCGGATCTTCCTGGACGGCAGCCGCCGGCGCCGGTGCGGGCGACCGGGTATCGGCAATCTCCGCCGGCGCGCGCTCGCGCTTCTCCTGCTCCCTGTAAAGGCGAGCGACGCTGTCATCGGCTTGCGGCGACGCGGGCTGGGCACCGGCGGGCGCCGGGACCTCGGCAGCGGCGGACTGCTGCACAGGACCAGGTGGGGGCGCTGC
>JAWVYG010000311.1:0-4660 GCA_033722815.1 Halioglobus sp. | reverse complement strand
TCGCTCACCATCAAGGACAAGGCGGTGCTGTACTCCGCCTACATGCCGTTTCTCGATAACGGGGGATTGTTCGTCCCCACCAACAAGGCTTACGACATCGGCGACGAGGTCTTCATGCTCCTCACGCTCATGGATGAGGTGGAGAAGATTCCCATCTCCGGCCGCGTGGTCTGGGTAACGCCCCGGGGCGCCCAGGGCAACCGGACGGCCGGCATCGGCGTCCAGTTCAATGAGCAGGATGCCGCGGCCAACGCGAAGATCGAGAACCACCTGGCCGGCTCACTCAATTCCGACCGCCCCACGCACACCATGTAGCCGGGCAGCACCCCGCGGTACCTGTGAGCAGAACACAGGTAAAAAAATGGGTCCCGAAAGGGACCCACCAAGACCATTAGGAGTGAAACATAAAGGAATTGCTTCCGTTAAGGAGCATGGGTGTGCTCCCTGTGACTGCCCGTTTAAACTAGGGGATAGGCAGCCACGACTTAAGTATCGCTCAAAATTGGTAATTTTCCACATCAACTTGGTCGGTTTTTAATATATTTGGCTATATATAAATTACTTTTTATTCTATAAATGAATTAAAGCGCAAAAAATGGACTCGTCGGGCGATTTCCTGACCGGGGTAATAGAAGGCTTCTATGGCCGGCCTTGGTCGTTTGCAACGCGCGCAGCCTACGCCGGCTATCTCGCCCGTGCCGGCCTCAATACCTACCTCTACTGCCCCAAGGCGGACCCCTACCTGCGCCGTCGCTGGCGCGAGCCCTGGCCCGACGAGACCCGTGAGCAGATGTGCGCACTCGGGACCACGCTCGCCGCGGCGGGGCTGCAGTGGGGGGTCGGGCTGTCCCCCTTCGAGCTGTACCTCGATTACGGTCCGCGCGAGCGGGACGCGCTGCAGCGCAAGATCGAGGAACTCGGCAGCCTCGAGGCGCCCCTGCTGGCGGTGTTGTTCGACGACATGCCGGGAGACGTCGCCGACCTGGCCCGTCGGCAGGGCGATATCGTGGCCGACATTCGCCACTGGCTGCCGCATACCCGCCTGCTGGTCTGTCCCACCTACTACTCTTTCGATCCCGTGCTGGAGCGACATTTCGGCAGCATGCCGCGGGGATACTGGCAGGAGCTGGGTAGGAGCCTGCCCGCGGAAGTGGACATTTTCTGGACCGGCAACGAGGTCTGTGCCGCGTCCATCCGCAGCAATGATGTCGGCCGTATCGCCGGCCTGCTCGGCAGGTCGGTGATGCTCTGGGACAACTACCCCGTCAATGACGGCGCGGTGCGCAGCCGCTTCCTGTACACCCGGCCGCTGGAGGCCCGGGACCCGGCTTTGCGCCCGTACCTGAGCGGGCACCTGTGCAATCCGATGAACCAGGCGCTGTTGTCGCTGCCCGCGCTGGCGGGGCTGGCGACCCTGTACGACGCCCCCGGTCTCGACGATGACGTCCTCGGGCAGATTCTCGGTGAGGATGTCTGGCAGCGACTGCGACAGGACGGGCCGGCGTTCCAGGAACAGGGCCTGGACGGGTTGGGCCCGCAGCGCTGCGCCAAGCTGGCCGATATCTATGCCGGTATGGCGGGGCAGGCGGCGGCAGAGGTGGCGGGCTGGCTGCGCGGCGAGTACCGTTTCGATTCCGCCTGCCTCACCGATTGATGGGGCCGGCAGGGCCCGGCAGGAGGCGCTGAAACCCGCGCCAGCACTGGCTTTCGGGGTGCTTCGGCGGTTGAATCGCCGCGGCCATCTATGGCAGAATTGCTGCCCTTGTGTCAGCGCTTCCCCAGCGGGATTTGTGCAGGATTTTTTTCCATCTTTTCAATCGCTTGGCTCGGATTGGTGAGTTGGTCTGCAGTGCCTGCGCCGGCGCGATTCAAACGCGGAAGTGGCGAAATTGGTATACGCGCTGGATTTAGGTTCCAGTGCCGCAAGGCGTGAGAGTTCGAGTCTCTCCTTCCGCACCAGTTTCTTAGCGATAGCGACAGCGCCCGGCGCTGCCGCCATCAGGTGTATTCGCGGGGTGCTTCCCGCACAATCCGAACATGAGGATTTACGATGCAGGTTTCAATCGAGACGACCTCCGGCCTGGAGCGGCGTTTGACGGTGGGCGTTCCGGCCGAACGCGTGGACGTGGAAGTGGACAGCCGCTTGCAGAAGGCGGCGCGCAACGTGGCCCTGCCCGGCTTTCGCCCCGGCAAGGTGCCGATGAAAGTCATGCGCCAGCGCTTCGGCGCGGATGTGCGCCAGGAAGTGGTGGGCGAGGTTGTGAGCCAGTCCTTCCAGGAGGCTGTGATCCAGGAGAACATCCGCCCCGCCGGCCAGCCGAGCATCGAACCGCGCAACATGGACCCTGGCAAGGACCTCGAGTACGTGGCGACCTTCGAGGTGTTTCCCGAGGTCGAGCTGGCCGAACTCGTGGGCCTGGAGGTCGAGCAGCTGCAGGCCGAGGTGACAGATACGGATGTCGACGAAATCATCGAGGTCTTCCGCAAGCAGCAGGGCAGCTGGCAGACCCGTGAGCGCCCTGCAGCCGAGGGCGACCAGGTCAATATCGATTACGTCGGCACCCGCGATGGCGAGGCCTTCGACGGGGGCAGTGCCGAGGGTTCTGATCTGGAGCTCGGTTCCGGGCGTATGATTCCAGGATTCGAGGACGGCATTGTCGGCATGAGCGCCGGCGAGGAAAAGGTGCTGGAACTGTCCTTCCCGGATGACTACCACAACGAGGACCTCAAGGGCGCCGCGGTGCAGTTCAAGGTTACCGTCAACGCGGTGCAGGAGATGGAGCCTGCCCCTCTCGACGAAGAGTTGTTCGCCAGGTACGGCGTGGAAGAGGGCGGCGAAGAGCAGTTTCGCAAGGAAGTGGCTGAGAACATGAGCCGGGAGCTGAAGAACGCCCTCCAGGCCAAGGTCAAGCAGCAGGTCATGGACGCGCTGTTCGATGCCCACGCAGCCCTGGAAGTTCCGCGCGCACTGGTGCAGCAGGAAATCTCCGCCATGCGCAGGCAGATGTTCCAGCAGTTCGGTGGCGCCGGCGGGCAGGACCTGGACCTCGACTCACTGCTGCCCGATGACATGTTCAGTGAAAATGCTGAAAAGCGGGTCAAGCTGGGCCTGATCATGGCAGAGCTGATCTCCAGCCGTGAGATCAAGGCCGACGCCGAGCGGGTACGCGCGGCCATCGAGGAGATGGCGTCCACCTACCAGGATCCACAGGAGGTGGTGGATTACTACTACGGCAACCAGGAGCAGCTGGCGGCCGTGGAATCGAAGGTGCTGGAGGACCAGGTGGTTGATACACTGCTGGCGGATGCGAAGATCACCGAGCGCCAGTGCAGCTACCAGGAGGCCATCGGCCAGGCTACGGCAGGGCAACAGGTTTGACGAGGGCGGGACACGTGCCCGTTTCTATTTAACATAAAACTTTTCAGGGACGCGATTTATGCCATTCGACACAGACGGCTACGACAAGCACAGCATCAACAACCTGGGGCTGGTACCCATGGTGGTCGAGCAGACCGCCAGGGGAGAGCGCTCTTATGATATTTTTTCGCGGCTGCTGAAGGAACGGGTGGTCTTTGCCGTCGGTCCCGTCGAGGACCAGATGGCAAACCTGATCGTGGCGCAGCTTTTGTTCCTGGAGTCGGAGAACCCGGACAAGGATATCCACCTGTACATCAACTCACCGGGCGGCTCGGTAACCGCCGGCCTGTCCATCTACGACACGATGCAGTTTATCAAGCCGGATGTATCCACCATGTGCGTGGGCCAGGCGGCGTCCATGGGTGCCTTCCTCCTCTGCGGCGGGGCGAAGGGCAAGCGCTATTGCCTGCCTAACGCGCGCACCATGATCCACCAGCCCAGCGGCGGCGCCCAGGGCCAGGCCACGGACATTGAAATCCACGCCCAGGAGATCCTGATCATACGCAAGCGCCTGAACGAGCTGATGGCGCAGCACACCGGGCAGCCGCTCGAGGTGATTGAAGCGGATACCGAGCGCGATCGTTTCATGAACGCCGATCAGAGCAAGGAATACGGCCTTGTCGACGAGGTTGTAAAGAGCCGTGGCAGGGGCCCCGAATAAATCCAAATATCGTGATTTAGTTCCTATTGGGGCTTGAAAATGCGGCCGAAAAACATCATCTTAGAATCGTATTGCTGAATTTCGGCACTGTATGGGACGTAGGGCTGCTGCATGAGTGATGAAACCACAAATTCCGGCGACGATGGCGGCAAATTGCTGTATTGCTCGTTCTGTGGCAAGAGTCAGCACGAGGTCCGGAAGCTGATCGCGGGCCCCTCCGTTTTCATCTGCGACGAATGCGTCGACCTGTGCAACGACATCATCCGCGAGGAGGTGCAGGAGAGCAGCAGCGGCGCCCAGCAGGATCACCTGCCCGTGCCGCAGGAAATCAAGGCGATCCTCGACGAGTATGTCATCGGCCAGCAGCGGGCGAAGAAGGTCCTGTCGGTCGCCGTCTACAATCACTACAAGCGCCTGCGCCACGAGCACGTGCGCGACGAGGTGGAGCTGGGCAAGAGCAACATCCTGCTGGTCGGTCCGACCGGCAGCGGCAAGACCCTGCTCGCCGAAACGCTGGCGCGACTACTGGACGTTCCCTTTACCATCGCCGACGCCACCACGCTGACCGAGGCGGGCTACGT
>JAWVYG010000310.1:0-4662 GCA_033722815.1 Halioglobus sp. | reverse complement strand
GTGGGCCTGGAAGTGGGCACAGCCGTCGTCGGTGGGTTCGATAGTGCAGTAGGAACTCAGGTTGATGGTGGCGTTGAGTACCGCACCGCCATAGAGGTCACAGTAGGGCGCAACGTCGCTGCCGCCACCGGCGAGCCCGAGCCGAAGTGGTGCCTTGGACCTGACTAACATGCGACTCCCGGCGACTCGACCAGCCGCGCGTACACACCCTCGAGGCGGGCGACGCTGTTGGCCCAGGTGCGCTCGAATTCAACGAAATTGCGGCCCGCGTCGCGCATGGCCGGCCACTTCTCCTCCTCGTCGAGCAGCCGCAACAGCGAATTCACCAGGTCGTCGAGGTCGTCGGCGCGAAACAGGGTGCCGGTCACACCATCGCGCACCAGCTCCCTGTGTCCGCCGACGTCCGAGGCGAGAAACATGCTCTTCTGGGCCATTGCCTCGAGCGGCTTCAGCGGGGTGACCAGGTCCGTCAGGCGCATGGACTTGCGCGGGTATACCAGGATGTCGGTCACCGAATAATAGCTCTCTACTTCCTCGTGCGGCACCCGGCCGGTCATGACCACCTTGTCCTTGATCCCCAGTCTCGCCACCTGCTCGCGCAATTGGGCCTCAACCTGTCCTCCTCCCACCAGCAGCAGGCGCACATCCGGGCGCTCCCGCATGAGTCTCGGCATCGCCTCCACCAGCAGGTCGAGTCCCTCATAGTCGTAGAACGAACCGATGAAGGCAATGACCTTCTTGCCGGCCAGGCCGTAGGTCTGCTCGATGCGCTCGTCGCGGCCCGTCACCGGCTGGAAGCGACCCGCATCCACGGCGTTGGCGATGATGGTGATCTTCTCCAGCGGGATACCCCGGGCGATCAGGTCGCTGCGGATTCCGTCGCAGATACAGGTCACCTGGTCCGCGCGCTTCAGGACCCATGTCTCCAGCGCACGCGTCATGCGATAGCGCAGACCCCACTCCGCACTGGTGCCATGGCTGACCGCCGCATCCTCCCAGAAGCCGCGAACCTCGTAGACCACCGGAATTTTCAGCGCGCGGCCCACGCGGATCGCCGCAGCGCCGTTGAGGGCGGGCGAGTGCGCATGAATCACGTCGGGGCGCTCGGCGCGGGCGACCTCCATCAGGCGCCGCGCGAGCACCCTGATCACCTCGAACTGGCCCAATACGGGGAGGTCACCCAGCTTTCCAAGTTCTCCGCAGCGATAGAATTCGAGGTCTTCCACCTGTTCCTTCAGCGGCATGGCGCCGTCTTTGTTCACACCCTGGTTGTGCTTGGGCCCCGTGACCTGGATGGTCTCCCAGCCCAGCTTGCGCTGCTCGCGGATAATCGCCCTCGAGCGGAACGTATAGCCGCTCTGCAGGGGGATGGAGTGATCCAGTACATGCATGACCCGCACTAGCTGTCACCCCCATCCCTGATGAGAAAACTTTCCATGCGCTTCAGGTTCGTGTCCCAGTTATAGTGCTGCAGCACGCAGCTGCGTCCCGCGGCGTTAGTTTGGCGCGGCCGCGACAGAATATCCACCGCACTGCGCACCATCGCTGGCGCATCGTCCGCGACGATGGACTGCGCTCCGGGATGGTCCAGTATCCCCGCCAGCGCATCAGAAGTCGCGAGCACGGGCAGTTCCATTGCCATGGCTTCCAGCGCCTTGTTCTGGATACCCCGGGCCAACTGCAGTGGCAGGCATGCTGCGAGGGCATGTGCCAGGTAGGGCCGCACGTCTGGCACGCCACCCGTCACCCACACCCCCGGCAGCTTGCCCAGCTGCATTACCTCGTCCGTCGGCTTCATACCCACGATGCAGAACAGGAAATCCGGCTCGCGCTCCCTGACCTCGGGCAAAACGTGCTGGCAGAACCAGGACACCGCCTCCACGTTGGGCCAGTAATCCATGGCCCCGGTGAACACCAGCACCTTCTGCCCGCTGGCATAGGGATTGTCATAGGACCGGGTCGGGTCGAAATAGGCGCTGTCCACTCCCTGGGTGCGAAAGTGAGCCTTGTGCGCACTTTCAGGTGCGAGTGACTTGAACAGTTCCGCCTCCTGGGCCGACACGAAGATGCTCACGTCCGTGGCAGCCGCCATCTCCCGCTCGAAGGCGAGCAGTTTGTCCGCCTCGCGCCGGTACAGCCAGGACAAGGGCCAGGGACGCGACGCACCATAGCTGCGCCACTTTTCACTGTCGACGTCCTCCGCATCGAACACCACCGGCACCTGTGGCGGCACCACGTCCTTCACGAAGCGCGCCATAACGCCGCTGAATACCAGCACCGCGTCGGGACATTCCTTCTCCACGGTCGAGGCGACCCAGGCCTGCAACTCGCGACTGGCGTAATAGTTGAGGCTCAGTGATTCGTTCTTCAGCAAACCCATAATAATGCCGGTGAAGCGCTTGCGGCGCGGCAGCCCGACGATGCAGGCGTCCTCGCATTTCTCCTTCACCCGGTCGACGTACTGCCAGTCCTCGGGGTCGTCTACGAAGGTGCCGAGGTGTACGCGCCAGTTCGCCGAGAAGAACTGCAGCATGTTATGGGATGAGATTTTGTCGCCCTTGTTGGGCGGGAAGGGCAGTCGGTGGACCAGATACAACAGCTTTTTCATCTGCTTCGCATTCTAACGGTTATAGCAAGGTTACCCCTTGCCCACCCCCGGGGAGCGCAGTTATATTCCAAAGTTGATACTAAATGGCTAGATAGGCCAGATAAAGCGCCCAGAGCGCCGCGAGTGCCCTATTTTCATGAAAACTGTGATGCAAGCCGCCATTCTAATCGGCGGCAGGGGAACGCGTCTGGGCACTGCCGTTGCGGACACCCCCAAGCCACTCCTGGAGGTCGCAGGGCGACCGTTCGTTGAACACCTCCTGATCAATCTCAAGCGTTTCGGCTTCACCGATTTCCTCCTCCTCGCAGGCTACAAGGCAGCGGTTGTAGAACAGCGCTACGGCGCTGAGTCGGCCTTCGCGCGCGAACTCGACGCCAACCTGCGGGTGCTGGTGGAGCCGGAACCACTGGGTACTGCCGGCGCGCTGAAGTTCGCACGAGCCCACCTCGCGGACGAGTTCCTGCTGCTCAATGGCGACTCCATTTTCGACTTCAACTACCTCGACCTGTGCTGCTGCGAGGTCCCCGCCGAACCCGGGGACTGGCTCGCAAGAGTCGCCCTGCTGCCTGTAGAGTCGGCGGATCGCTACGGTTTCGTCGAACTGCGCGGTACGGTTATCAGCGCATTCCGCGAAAAGCCTGCTACGCCACAGGACGGCCTGATCAACAGCGGTGTCTACTGGCTGAAGGCGGAACTGGTCGATTCGGTCGAGGCAACGCCCTGCTCACTGGAACAGGCGATATTTCCCGAGCTCGTCCGGCAGGGCCGACTGGTCGGGCGAACCTACCGTGGGTATTTCATCGACATCGGCATTCCGGAAGATCTCGCCAGGGCGCGCACCGAGTTACGCGCCCGCCTGCAGCGACCGGCGGCTTTCCTCGACCGGGATGGCACGCTCAACCACGACGACGGCTACACACACACGGTGGAAGGCTTCCGCTGGGTCGACGGCGCCATGGCGGCGATAAAGCTGCTCAACGATGCCGGCTACCTTGTGTTCATGGTGACCAACCAGGCCGGTATCGCGCGCGGCTACTACGGGCACGAGGACGTGCAGGCCCTGCACGACTGGATGCAGCTGCAGCTGCGCGGCCTCGGCGCCCACATCGACGATATCCGTTACTGCCCGCACCACCCCGATGGTAGCGTGACCGAGCTGGCCGTCACCTGTACCTGCCGCAAGCCTGCCACGGGCATGCTGGACAGCCTGATCGACCAGTGGCAGCCCGACCTGGCGGCCAGTTTCATGCTCGGTGACGCGGAGAAGGATGCCGAGGCAGGCCGCGCCGCGGGCATGCGCGGGGAAACCGTCGCGACCGGGGAGATACTGCGCCGGGTCACGGCAATCCTCGAGGAGCAAAGCTCCTGAGGCGCGACAGCGGTTTGCACCCCGGTCGCGCCACGCTACAATTCGCCTCCCGCAAAACCCGGTACCGCACCCGATGGCCATCTGGCAACCCAGGTCGCTGCAACAACTCGTCCTGATCAGCATCTTTGCCGCCCTGGTACCAGGCAGCCTCGCGATCTGGTTCACCGTGGATACACTGCGGCAGCTGTCCGACAAGAGCCTGCAGATTGCCCAGACCGTGGTGGACGCCACACGCCTGGGGCAGGAGATTCAGCGCGATGTGCTGGAACTGGAGCGGCGGGCGCGGCAATACCTGGCCCTGAGCGACTTCGAGCTGGCCGAGCTGTTCGAGCGCGAGCGCGACATCCTGTCCGGCAAACTGGCGGCACTGCAGGCCTCGATTCCCTCGCCGAGCCCGGACATCAAGGGCCTGAAGGGATCGCTGGGGAAACTGGCGCTGCCGTTGGCGCCGGACGACATCGAAGCGGATGCGGCCGACGCCATCGCGAACCAGGCGGATCGCATGGACCATGAATTTTCCGTGATCAACGACCAGAGCAAGGCGGTGAAGACCTGGCTGCTGGCATCCGTCGACCAGCTGCTGGAGGCCAATGCCCGCGAGGCCGAGTCGCTGATCGACAACCTGAGGATCGAACTGAGCCTGCTCGCGGCCGCAACGCTGGCGCTGCTGCTGTTCCTGGCGTAC
>JAWVYG010000309.1:0-4663 GCA_033722815.1 Halioglobus sp. | reverse complement strand
ACGGCCAGCAGCAGTGCGCGGTTGATGTACATGCGGGCGCGGTTCCCTTTCAGTTACCCTCGCCGCGATACTACTGAAGCACGCAGGGGGGGTAAAGTTCACCCCCGGGACGGCAGGTCCAGGGACAGCGACTGTGGCATGTGTCGCGGTGACCAGGAGGCGGTTGCGGCGCGCAGCAGACGCTCGGGCGTGTCCAGGTCGGATCCCGGTTGCGGCTGGCGCAGGAAGTGCAGGGCGCTGCGCAGGTTGTCGCAGGCCGCCGTGTCGTCCAGCGGCGGCGCGTGGTTCTGCTTGCTGAACTTGCGGCCCTGCCCGTCAGTCAGTACGGGGACGTGCATATAGTCCGGTGTGCGACAGCCGAGCAGCTGCTGCAGGTAGATCTGGCGCGCGGTGGACTCGAGCAGGTCCGAACCGCGCACGATTTCCGTGATGCCCTGCTGCTCGTCATCCACTACCACGGCGAGCTGGTAGGCGTACAGGCCATCCTTGCGCCGCACGATGAAGTCCGGCAACTCCCTGCCCAGCGCGCAGGACTGAGCGCCCTGCACCACGTCGTCGAAGTCGATGCGGCACGCCGCGGGCACGGCCACGCGCAGGGCGCTGGGTGCAGTGGCCGCACCGGTGTTGCGGCACGTGCCGCAGCAGCTGCCGCCCGGGCCCATATTGGCGCGCGTGCAATCGCAGGAAAACAGGTGCCCGACCCTGCCCAGCGCGTCCAGTGCGGTGTCGTAGGCCGCGCCGCGCGTGCTCTGGTACAGGACCGGCCCGTCCCAGTGCAGGCCGTGGGCCTGCAGGCTGTGCAGGATGCGCCCGGATGCACCGGGTTCCTCCCGCGGCGGGTCGATGTCTTCCATGCGTACCAGCCAGGTGCCGCCGCGGTGGCGCGCCGCCAGAAAGCTGGCCAGTGCCGCTATCAGGGACCCGAGATGCAACGGGCCGGTGGGGGAGGGGGCGAAGCGCCCCACGTAGCTGGTTGCGTCGCGTGGCACGGCGATACCTGCTGGGGGTCAGGGATGGGTTGCGCGGGACAGCGGGCCCGCGCGCGATCAGCCCAGTTCCTGCTTCTCCTTGATTTCCGCCAGGGTCTTGCAGTCGATGCACAGGGTGGCGGTGGGGCGCGCCTCGAGGCGCTGGATGCCTATCTCGATACCGCAGGCCTCGCAGTAACCGTAGTCGTCCTGCTCGATCAGTTCCATGGTGGAGTCGATCTTCTTGATCAGCTTGCGTTCGCGATCGCGGGTGCGCAGCTCGAGGCTGAACTCCTCTTCCTGCGTGGCGCGGTCCGCCGGATCGGGGAAGTTGGCCGCCTCGTCCTTCATATGGCTGACCGTGCGGTCAACTTCCTGCATCAGCTCGTTCTTCCAGTTCCTGAGGATATTGCGGAAGTGCTCGTGCTGCTTCTCGTTCATGTACTGCTCGCCGCGCTTCGGCTTGTACGGCTCGAAGTTCTTGAACTCGGGATTGCCGCCGCTTTTCTTGGCGGTAGCCTTCCTGGCGGGTGCTTTCTTCTTCGGGGCTGCTTTTTTGGCTGCTCGTGGCATGGTTAATTTCCCATACAGCAATTACTCACAGTTCCGGATTCGGGCCTCTCCGGGAGCGCCCAAATCCAAGGGCGGAGAAACTACCAGAAACGATTTGGCGGCGCCACTATTTCCTCGCGGTTTTTTGTGGTCGTCCGGGGAGGCGTCATCGCTCTCTGCCGCGCAGCGGCCCCGGTTTCCGCGGGGGTACTATCGCATCGCGCGGCGGTACCCTAGAATGGCGCGCCTGCTGTTTTCAAGGTGTATGCCATGCCGGGTATTACAGGGCCGCACAGGTTCGCGGACCGGGTCAGGGAGATCGAGCCCTTCAGGGTGGTCGAGGTGCTTGAGCGCGCCACGGAACTCGCCGCCGCCGGTGCGGATATCGTGCACATGGCCGCCGGCGAGCCCGACTTCGCCACGGCGCAGCCGATCGTGGAAGCCGGGCGGGCCGCCCTGGCCGGTGGGGCGACCCACTACACCCAGGCAGCCGGTATACCCGCGCTGCGCGAGGCCCTGTCGCGGCACTACGCGGACACCTACGGGCTCGACGTCCCGCCCTCGCGCATCATGGTGACGCCCGGCGCGTCCGGCGCGCTGCTGCTCATCGCCGCGCTGTTGATGAACCCCGGCGATGGCATGCTGATGACGGATCCCGGTTATCCCTGTAACCGCCATTTCATGCGCCTCGTGGAGGGGCGCGGCCAGCTGGTGCCGGTGGGCGCCGACAGCAACTACCAGCTCGATGCCGCGCTGGTAGAGCAACACTGGCGGGACAATACCGTGGGAGCGATGGTGGCCTCGCCGGCCAATCCCACCGGCACGGCGCTGGACCGCGCGCAGCTGGCGACGCTGTCGGCCGCCGTGCGCGCCAGGGGCGGCCACCTGCTGGTGGACGAGATCTACCACGGCCTCACGTACGAGGGCAAGGATACCTCTGTGCTGGAAGTGGATCCGGACGCCTTTGTCATCAACAGCTTCTCCAAGTATTTCGGCATGACGGGCTGGCGCCTGGGCTGGCTGGTGGCGCCGGAGGATGCCGTGCGCGAGATGGAGAAGATGGCGCAGAACCTGTTCATCTCGATGTCGACCATGGCCCAGCACGCCGCGCTGGCCGGTTTCGAGCCTGCCACCCGCGAGATCCTGGAGCAGCGCCGGGATATTTTCCGCCAGCGACGCGATTTCCTGTTGCCGGCAGTGCAGGAGCTTGGCTTCAGGGTGCCCTGCAAGCCGCAGGGCGCCTTCTATATTTACGCCGATGCCGGCGCCTTCACGGACGATAGCCAGGCATTCTGCCTGCAACTGCTGGAGGAGCACGGGGTAGCATTGACCCCCGGGCTGGATTTCGGCCACTACAAGGCCGAGAGACACCTGCGTTTCTCCTATACCACGAGCATGGAACGCCTGCAGGTGGCGGTGGAGCGTCTCGGCAAGGTGCTGGGTTAGCGCGGCGTGCCTCGTCCCGGCGGTGCAGCCTCACACCCGACACGCCGCGCGCGGCTGAGACTGCACACCCGTTGCGCGCGTTACCGCGATGCAAGACCTGTTCGCCGCAGGATCGGGTACTGATTCCACAACACAGCGAAGGACGGCCGGCACCATGCAATTCGATGAGCTTATCCAGGGCACCCTGCTGCGGCGTTACAAGCGTTTCCTCGCGGATGTCGAGCTGGCCGACGGCAGCGTCATCACGGCCCACTGTCCCAATACCGGCGCCATGACCGGTTGTGCCGAGCCGGGCTCGCCGGTGTGGCTGTCGATCAGCGACTCGAAAACCCGCAAGTATCCCCACACCTGGGAACTGGTCCGTACCGACGCCGGGATGGCCTGCATACACTCGGCGCGGGCGAACCGCGTGGTCAGGGAGGGTTTCGAGCAGGGGCTGGTACCCGGCTTCGGTGACTACCCGGAGCTGCGCATGGAAGTGAAGTACGGCCAGAAGAGCCGTATCGACCTGCTGTTGACCGGCTCCGCCGGCCAGGTATTCATCGAGGTGAAATGCGTGACGCTGTGCAGCGCACAGGGTGTGGGGCTGTTCCCCGACGCGGTCAGCGATCGCGGTCGCAAGCACCTGCTGGAGCTGGCCGACGCGGCGCGACGGGCGGATACCCGGGCGGTACTGTTTTTCTGCGTGTTCCACAACGGCGTCACGCACGTCAGCGCCGCGGGGGACATCGACAGGAAGTACCGCGACACCCTGCAGGACGTGATGAGCGCGGGTGTCGAGGTGCTGGCCTGGCGGGCGGATGTCAGCGAGGCCGGGGTGAACCTCGCCGGACAATTGCCTTTCTCCGTCGATCCGCCCGCCGCGGCGTCCTAGTCCGGGTACAGCGCGCCCTGGCTCACAATGACCGCGACCGGCTCGAGCCGCTCACCCAGGCAGGGCCCGCCCACGCACTCGCCGGTAGCGACGACGAACTGCGCCGCGTGCCGCTGGCACTGCAGCAACAGCCCGTCCTCGCTGAGCACCGAGCGGCCCAGGGGGTCGAGTGTCTCGCCGGTGTGCGGGCAGCGGTTCTCGTAGGCCAGTACCTCCTCGCCCCGGCGCACCAGTAGCAGCTCGCGTCCCTCGTGTTGCACGCCGCAACTGCCGTGGGCGGGCAGGTCTTCGATGTCTGCGATGCTGGTCATCTATTGTCGCTTCGGGGGCTTCGGGGTAGGGTGACATTCTGCCTGACCGCACGCCTGGTTGAAATTGCCCGGTCGGGTTGCAGGGGAGAAAAGCCATGGCTGCGCCACTCGACGAGCGCCAGCTGACCGGGCTGGCCGACACGCACCTGGTCACGATGCCCAGCGGACATCGCCTGGTGGGCGAGGTCGCCGAGGCGTTTGCCGCGCTCAGGCGCGATGCCGCCAGCGCGGGTTTCGACCTCGCCATCGCCAGCAGCTTCCGCTCCTTCTCCCGCCAGCTGGCCATCTGGAACGGCAAGGCCGCGGGCAGGCGACCGGTTCTCGACGACAGCGGCGACGAGGTGCAGGTGCGCGCGCTCGAGCCGGGACAATTGCTGCGCGCAATACTGCGCTTCTCCGCGATACCCGGTGCATCGCGCCACCACTGGGGCACGGACATGGACGTATTCGACGGCAGCGCCATGCCCGAGGACTACCAGTTGCAGCTGTCGCCGCGGGAGGTCGCGTCGGGT
>JAWVYG010000308.1:0-4670 GCA_033722815.1 Halioglobus sp. | reverse complement strand
TTTCCACCTCGGCGGCGGACTCCTTGCCGACAAAGGCCTGGCTGGTCGGCCCTTCGCTGCGCAGATAATCGTTGACCCGCTGGGCCAGCGGGGTCTGGTTTTCTTCTGTCCGGGGCACGACAACTCCCTCCTTCGCTAGATGGCTTGCCCCGTTTAGTCCCCGTTTCGTTCGTTGTTTTATTTAATAAGTATAGCGCATCTTGATGAAAAATTTGCAGATTTTGGGATTACCCTGCCGGGGCAGCCGCTACAGCTCGCGGATGCGCAGGTCGCGCCACTCGATGAACAGCTTTTCCGGCGCCCGGTAGTTGCCGCCGTGGACCTGCAGGCAGATCCTCCCGGGCTTGTCCACCGGTTCATAAGTGAAATCAGCCCGCGCCTCTCCCGCCAGCCAGGTCTGGATGCGCGGCCCCTCGGCGCGCAGCCGCACCTCGTTCCAGCCGCTTTGCTGCGTCAGCCTGCCGCCCTGGGCCTCGAAGGCGGCGACGTCGCCCCCGGCCACGCCGGGGTAGATCCAGCCGGTGTCCATACCCTCGCCGTAGATGCCTGCGGTAGACCAGTCGAAGGCAATGCGCCCGGTGAAGAAGTTGTAGACCGGCTCCAGGATGCGGCGCAGCCAGCCCTTGTCCGCCATCTCGGCCACGTCCATCTCGAACTGCGGGCCGCGCACGCCCTCGGCGTGGGGAATGCTGCGAAACTGCACCCCGGAGTTCATGATCGGGTCGGAAATGCGGAAGGAGAACGCCAGCTCGAAATCCTTGTACTGTCGCGGTGAGCAGAGAAAGCTGTTCTTGGGATTGAAGCCCACGGGGTGGCCGATGACCACGTTGTCCTGGATGGAGAACGCCGCCTTGCTGGCGCCCTCAACCGTCCAGTCGAGGAAGTTGCTGTCGTCGACCAGCGGCCGCCAGCCGTCGTCTGCGAGGGTTCCGCCGGCTGCGACGAGCAAGGCGAGTAACAGGTACCTGCAGTTTGTCATGATCCACTCAGTGTATTCCTTTGCGCGCAGTTTACGCCCGCTGATGGCCTTTCGCACCTCGACGCACGCCTTCCGCTACAACACGACCCTCGCGGACTGCTTCGACAAACCGTGGTGGGGCATCTGGGTGTCGCTGGATTTCCTCAACGGCATGTTCTGGGCGCTCGGACGTACCGACCTGATCGGGGAGGGCGAGGGGTCTTACCGCGCCGGCAGGCGACCCTGAGGCGGCCGCGTCGCGCGTTCGCGCTCAAGACGTTTTCCAAAATTTCGTCTTTACACGGCCGCGGTTCCTGTCCTATTCTTCACAAGACATAATTACTCAACCTGTCTTGATCAGGCCGGAGGTTCGACGTGAGCACCACGTTCCACCCCGGGGCCATGGACGCGTCGGACGACGCCTACCTGCACCGCCCCGTGTGTACCGACTTAAAACACATCCCCGGCAGCAACGGGCTGCCCGTGATGGGCCATATCCCGTGGATCATGCGCGACATACAGGGCTTCCTGGACCGGCATATCGCCCGTTACGGCCAGCTGGCGCGCATCAACCTGGGCCTGTTCCCGGCGGTCCTGGTCACTCACCCGGACCACCTGCGGCAGGTCTTCACCGATACCGGTGAGAACTTCTCGAGCGCCATGGGCTACGAGGGCAACGTCAGTTATCTCTACGGCGGCTCGATCATCACCCAGGACTTCTCCACCCACAAAGCCAGCCGGCGCATCTTCCAGACAGCCTTCAAGCGTTCCGCGCTGGCGGGTTACGTCGACATCATGAATCCGACGATCCAGGAGAATATTGCCGACTGGGCGGCGCAGGATGACTTTCGCTATGTGACCAGCGTGCGCAGGATTCTCATCGACGTGGGCGCGCGGGTGTTCTTCGGAACGCGTCCCGACGGCGAGGAGATTCGCGAGATCGCTCACCTGTTCCACGAGATGAACCACGTCGGACTGATGGCGGTGACGCATTTCAATATCCCGGGCAGCAAACACTGGCGCGGCCAGCGCGCGAAGCGGCGCATGGAGGCGCTCATCCTGAAGATCATCGAACAACGCCGGGCCGATCCCGGCGACGACCTGACCAGTATCCTGGCCGCCGAGCGCGACGAGAACGGCGAGCTGTGGCCGGCCGAGCTGCTGCTGCCGCACCTGAACGTACTGCTGTTCGCCGCCCACGACACCACCGCCGGCGCCACCTCGCACCTGATGATGTACCTGTCGCGTCCCGAGCATCGACACCTACAGGAAAGGCTGCGCGAACAGGCATTTGCCATGGACGAGGAGAATCCCTCGCTCGCGGACCTCGACGCCTGCGAAGACATGGAGCACGCGGTGCTGGAGGCGTTGCGGCTGCACCCGGCGGTGGCGACGATCATGCGCCGCACCACCCGGGACGTGCGGATCGGCGAGCGCGACATCCCGGCCGACACCATGCTGAGCAATATTTCCCACTGGGTTCACCGCAATCCCGATTACTGGAGCGATCCTAACAGTTTCGATCCCGAACGTTTCAGCGCGGCGCGCGCAGAGCACAAGGGCCACTCCTTCCAGTTCCTGCCCTTCGGCGGCGGCGCGCACAAGTGTATCGGTATGCACGTGGCGCTGATGAACGCCAAGCTGATCCTGCATCACACCCTGCGGCGCTACCGCTTCGAGAGTGTTCCCGGTTACGACGGAAAATGCGATGTGCTGCCCCTGCCGTTTCCGCGCCGCGAACTGCCGTTGAAGGTGACGCCGCTGTGAAGGCGCCGCAGGTGAGTCGATACCTGTTGCTGGCGCTTGCCGCACTGCTGGGCGCCTGCGGCGGCGGTACGGACGAGGCCCCCGAAGCACTGGGCAAGCTGGATTTCAGGCCCAGCTCCGCATTCGGGTTCGACGCAGTGATTACCGGGTTGCGCCTGGGCAAGGAGGTGGTCGACGCCCGCGCCCCGGAGGACGGCGTTGCCCGGGCGGAGGGCTACCGCTACCTGCTGCGCCAGATAGAGATGAACCTGGCCATGATGACGGGCGATCACGATCCGCTGCACCCGAGCGTCACGCGCTGTCCCTCGAAGAACTGCAAGCTGGGCTTCGACAGCCCCGACTACACCTACGTCGGTGCGAATCCCCTGAGTGCGAATTACAGCTACCGCCTGTACGGACAGCGCGGCAATGCGCAGCTGATCCTGTTCCAGGTGCTGGAGCGTTCCGGGGGGCCCTTCAAGGGCACGTCGAAGACAGAGTCGGAGTCGCTGGTCGTGGCCGCCGATGGCAGCTGGGAAATCTATCTCGGCAGGGACAAGCCCGCGCAAGTGCCGGATGCAAACTTCCTGCGCCTTTCCGAGGACCAGGCGACGCTGCTGGTGCGCATCGCCCACAACGACTGGCTCAACACCGTTGAGCCGTCCATCAACATCGAGGTGGTTGGCCCGGCCCGGGAGGCTATCGAGCCGTTTACGCCGATGCGCATGGCGGTCGCCGGTTTCGCCCTGTCGAAAATGATTCCGAACCAGCTGCAGCGTTGGGTCAAGCGCCTGCAGGATGCGCCCCTGAACGGCGTGGACGAGCCCTGCGGATCGTGGGGCGCCTACTGCGCAGGCGAGGGTGGTTTTGGTAACTACGCTACGGGTGGCCGTTACCAGCTCGCAACCGATGAGGCGCTGATCCTTGAGGTGCCCGCCGTGCCCGTGAAATTCCAGAACATCCAACTGGGAAATATCTGGGCGGAATCGCTGGACTACGCCAACCGGCAGACTTCCCTGAACGGCCACCAGGCGCACCTGGACAGCGACGGTGTCTACCGCTACGTGCTCGCGCACTCGGATCCCGGCGTGCCAAACTGGCTGGATATCGCCCACCACCCGGAGGGCGGGATCTTCATGCGCTGGCTTTTCCCGCAAGGCGATACCGCGCCGCCGCAGCCCGGCAGCAAGGTGGTGCCGCTGTCGGAACTGCGCGATCACCTGCCCGCCGATACGCCTGTTGTCTCCGCGGTCGAGCGCGGTGAGCAGCTCAAAGCTCGCGCGGCGGCGATCAACCGGCGCCGGAACCCGGCGGGTTATGCAGGTGTACAGGGAGCGTTGGAACCGTGACCGCGCACTGGAAGGCGAAGACCCACCGCGCCGAGTACGATCGCATGCGCGAGCGCATCGTGCTCGCTGCATGGTCGTTTGCCTGCGACCACGGCTTCCATCGCCTGACGTTGAATGCGGTCGCATCCCAGGCGGGGTGCGCCCGCTCCTCGGTGTACCGTTACTTCGACAACAAGGAACAGCTGCTCGGTGCGGTGCTGCAGGATCGCGTCTACCGTCTGGGGCAGGAGCTGGAGCAGGAGTTGCAACGCTGGCCGGAGCACGGCGAGCAGATGGTGCGCGGGCTATACCTCGCGGTGTGCGAGTTTCGCCACAGCCCGGCGCTGGAACTGCTGCGCACCCTGCTGGTGGACGACGAACAGCAGCTCGCGGACATCGTGCTGGACTACATCCCGCGGATCGCCTCGGACATGTTGTCGATCGACCCGGTGTTTGCCGAGGCGCGCGCAGCCGGCCAGGTGCGCGAGGGGGTGAGCGACGATGACATCATGCTCTGGCTGGTCACGGTCGGCCTCACCCTCGCGCAGCAGAGCATGCTGGATGATGACCCGGACGCCGAGCTGGCCTTCCTGCGCAAGATGTTGTTGCCGTCGATCTTCGCGCGCTGATATCAGAAG
>JAWVYG010000307.1:0-4681 GCA_033722815.1 Halioglobus sp. | reverse complement strand
GCTGCGCGATGCCGTGCTCGTCCATCACCGCCATGCGCGCCGTCGGGTCGGACGCGCCCGGGTGCATCTGGTCGAAACGGTCCAGGCTGACCTTGCCCAGTGCCTTGCTGCCGTCTGCGCGGATCACACAGTAACCCACCGGACCCAGTCGCATGTCCTCGTCCACTACCCAGAACTCGTTGCCGTCCTGGTCCGCCTCCACGCGGGGTGCGCGCTCCTTGAGGGATGCCGGCGCCAGCGCCGTCCACAGGTCGGGCGGCTCCGTGTAGTGGGTGTCCACGTCGACGATGGGCATGCTGGCGAGGGCTTCTGTCATGCCGCCGGTCCTCGATGGGCGTGCGTGATCACCTGTAGTCGCCCGGTATGCTGACCGTGTAGGTGTCGCTGCCGGAGCGCAGGATGGCGCCGGGGAACTGGCCGGTGAATGCGCCGCCGCGGACGATTTCCGTGCCGTTGACGAACACGTGCTCGATGCCCTGCGCGTCGGCGTAGAGCCTGCCCGCGTCCCGGGGCAGGTCGTGGCGCGTGTACGTTTCCGAGCAGCCTACGGTGGCGGCATCGAACACCACCACGTCGGCGCGGTATCCGGCGCGCAGGGCGCCGCGACCGGTCAGGCCCAGCAGCCGGGCGGGCACTTCCGCCAGGTGATGTACCGCCTCCTCCACGCTGATGAGCCCGCGCTGCGCTACCGCGCCGCCGAGCATCTGCGTGGTGAACGAGAACGTGTCGATCATGTCGAGGTGCGCGCCGGCGTCGGAGGCGCCCACCACCGTGCGGCTGTCCTGCCACGCCTCGACACGGCCGCGCCAGCTGGCGTCGTCCGTGCCGTAGAGCAGCGGGATAAAGGACGTGCGCAGGTCCTCCTCGATGGCCAGGTCGAGCAGCGTATCGAAGGGGTCCTTGCCCAGTTCCGCGGCGATGTCGCCAATTCTGCGGCCCTGCAGTGATCTGTTCTTGTCGAGGAATACCTCGTCGACGGTGTAGCCTTCCCAGCCCGACATGAAGATAAACACGCCGGACGCCTCCGACTTCGCCCCCGCGTCCAGTTTGGCGCGCAGTTCGGGGTTGCGCAGTGCCTCGATTCGCGCCGCCAGCGGCAGGCGCATGGTCTCCTCCCAGCCGTGGAAGGCGTCGAAGATAAAGGCCGTACGCAGGTTGATGCGCGTGATCACCGGTTGCGATGGCGTCAGCGCAATCACATCGGCGCCGCGCTCGCGCGCGTAGTCCGTGGCCGCCAGCTGTGCGTCCCCGACGGCCGGGTTGCCCGGTACGTAGAGATTCCAGTTCAGCGGCCGCTGCGCCGCGAGCGACATCGCCGTCATCAGCTCGTAGGTGTCCTCGTCGAACGCGCTGGTGCCCGGCAGGAACTCCAGTACCGTGCCGGGAAATTCGCGACATACGCCGGCCAGCGCGGTGAGTTCCTCGCGGCTGGCGAAGCGCGACGGGACCGGGCGGCCATCCATGTCGTTGTGGGTGGGTGACAGGGTGCTGGAGAAGCCGAGGCCGCCGGCCGCGAGCGAGCTGGCCAGCAGCTCGCACATCGCCTGCAGTTCCTCATCGCTTGCCTCTTCGCCGACGGCGCGCTCGCCCATGACGCTGCGGCGGATCGCGGAATGCCCGACCAGGAAACCGGCGTTGACCGCCAGGGTCGAATCCAGTCGGGCCAGGTAATCGCCGAAGCTCTGCCAGCTGCCCCAGGGGACACCCGCTTCGAGGCTCTCCAGCGGCATGCCCTCGACACGGGCCAGCATGCGCATCAGGTAGTTGCCGTCGGCTGCGCTCGTTACCGGCGCGATGCTGAAACCGCAGTTACCGCCGATCACCGTGGTGACCCCGTGGAAGGGTGAGGGACTCAGGGTCGGGTCCCAGAAGGCCTGCGCGTCGTAGTGTGTGTGAACGTCGACAAAGCCGGGAGCGACGATCCTGCCGCCGGCGTCGAGTCGCTCGGTGCTGTCCTCGGAGGGCGTATCCTCCTCGCGTATGGCGGCGATGCGACCCTTGTCGAGGTACAGCGTGCCGGTGAAACCCGGCGCGCCGCTGCCGTCGACGATGCGGTCGCCGTGGATTGCCATGTCGTGCATGGGCGATACCCGTTTTTTTATGCCGGGTGTCGTAAAATAGACCAGGCCCGGCGGCGACGCAAACGCCGACGGGCCTGGCGGCTGCTCAGAAGGTGAGGCGCAGGCCCGCGGTGACCGACTCGCCCGATTCAGGCGCCACGTTGCGCAGGAAGGAGGTACTCGAACGGATCTCCTCGTCGTCGATGTTGCTCCACTTCACGAACAGCATCAGCTCACGCTCGTCACCCAGGGCCAGGCGGTAGTCGCCGCCCATGTCCCAGCGGGAGTAGCCGGAGGTTTCCGTCTCGAAGTCGCCCGGGTTGTCCTGTTTTGCAGCGTGGTGCACGCGCACGTAGGCGCTCAGGGCTTCACCGCGCCAGTTCAGCTCTGCGCCCAGGCGCAGGGGCGGCAGGCGCGGCACGTCACCGCTCTCGTCGAGTTCGCCCCTGACGACATCGCCGCTCAGCCCGAGGCTGACGACACCCGACGCTACCTGCCCCAGGTGGAAGTCGCTGTCGAACTCCACGCCGTAGAACTCGGCGTCCTCCTGGATGTACAGGTAGATGGGCGTCTCGTCGGCCTCCTCGCCGCTGTTGAGCAGGAAGATGTAGTCCTCGAAGCTGTTGTAGAACAGCGACAGCTGCGCCCAGGAGCGCTCCATGGTCCAGTTCAGGGACAGGTCGGCGTTCAGTGAGGTCTCCTCCTGCAGGTCGCGATCGCCTCTCTCGATCACGCCGGTGGCGGCGTGGGTCACCAGGTCTTCCTCGTCAGCCGCGTCGATATTGGAAAACAGCTCCTCGGTGGATGGCGCGCGCTGGGAGTGGGACAGTGACAGGCCGGTGGCCCAGTCAGGAGCGAGTTGCCATAGCGCGGAACCGGACAGGCTGTAGCTGAGGAAGTCTTCGCTGCCCGTGGTGCGCGCGTCCGGGTCGCGCTCGACCCAGTCGACGCGCAGGCCCGCCTCGTAGGTGATGTCGCCGGCATGAAAGTCTTCCACCAGGAAGACGCCGACCTCGCTGCTCTCTGTCTCGGGTACGTAGGCCTCCTCGCCGATGGCGGCGAAGTCATCGGCGCGCCACTGCAGCCCGATCACACCGTGGGCGTTGCCGATGGGCGCGTGCACCAGTTCCAGGCGGGTCTCCCAGGTCTCGCGGTCGAACCTGGTCCCGGTTTCCTCGCCCTCGAGCTCAACGTGCTCGTAATCCGTATGGGTGAGGAAGCCGCGCAATACCTCGATGCCGTCGACCGGGTTGTGCAGGTGCAGCATGCCGTCATAGCGTGTCTGCTCCATGTCCAGGCGGATGATTTCCTCCTCTTCCTCCTCGTGCTCTTCTTCCTCGTGTTCCTCTTCTCCCTCGTGCTCTTCGTCGTGGTGTTCTTCTTCGTGCTCGTGGTGTCCGTGGGCCCCGGGCGGTATGCCGTACTCGGTCTCGAGGTGGCTCACTGCCAGGCCTGCGAAACCCCGCTCGCCGAAGTGGAAGCTGAAGCCACCGGTGATGGCGTCGGCCTCCGCGTCGGAGTTGGCGATGAAGCCGTCGGTGTTCTCGACTTCCTCTTCGCCGTGTTCCTCCTCGTTGTGGCCACCGAGCAGTTGTTCCTGCCGTTCCAGTGCCGCGTCGTCGATCGCCAGGCCGCGAACTTCGAGATCGTCGCTCTCACGGGTGGTGCCGCTGAGGTGGAAGGCAAAACCGCCGCCGCCGCCCTCGAGTCGGAATATGCCGGCATCCATTTCCGAGGCAGTGTCGTGGCGATATTCCACGGCGCCCTCGACGCCCTCCAGCGCGGCACGGGGAATGCGGTTGTCGATGACGTTGACCACGCCGCCGATGGCGCCGCCGCCGTAGAGCAGGGTGGACGGGCCGCGCAATACCTCGACACTGTCGGCCAGCAGCGCCTCCACGGTCACGCCGTGGTCCGGGCTGAGGCTGGAAACGTCGGCGCTCTGCGTGCCGTTTTGCAGCGTTACCGCCCGCGCGCCCTGCTGGCCGCGGATGACCGGGCGGCCCACCCCGGGGCCGAAGGACGAGTTGGCGAGGCCCGGCTGGTTCGCCAGCGTCTCACCCAGCGTGGCGGCGGCCTGCCGTTGCAGCTCGTCGCCGGACAGGACGGTGACAGGCAGCGCCGTCTCGGCCTGCTTCTTGTGAATGGGTACCGAGACCAGCACGTGCTCCATGGGCGGCGTCTCGGCGGACGCATTGGCCGCGGCCACCGCCGCGGCGAGAATAGCGATACGTTTCATGACAACTCCTGAACATCAGTAAGGTGATTACAAATGAACTGCTTTCAGGTGTTGCGAGGGGGCCCTCGAGCGGGAAGGGTGAAATGGCGAGAAGACTGTGCCTGCGCCGGACGGTCGCGCAGGTATGCGGCGTGCGCGGGCGCCTGCACGTGGGGCAACGTCGCGTCGGTGACGGAGGTCTCGGCCGTGCCCTGGCACAACAGGCAATGCTGGCCGCGGTCACCGGCGTCGTGGCTGTGCAGCGCCTCCACGCCCTGTATGCCAAGCAGGGCCACCACTGCCAGTAACAGCAGCAAGCGACCGCGCAACATGCATTTTTGTGCCAGGTATTTCAAGAAGACCAAACAGCTTTAGTACCGCAACTGGCCTAGATTATCGTATT
>JAWVYG010000306.1:0-4684 GCA_033722815.1 Halioglobus sp. | reverse complement strand
CTGGGCGGCCCCACCTGGCCGGCCGCACCTGTACACCCGAGGTGAAAAAGCACGCGGGCGTGCTACAGTAATTCCCTGCGCATAAACGCCGGCGCAAGGGAGATTACAGCATGTACGACATCGTCATTCGCAACGGTACCGTGATCGACGGCAGCGGTGCACCGGGCACGCGGGCCGACGTGGCCATTAGCGGCGGCAAGATCGCGGCGGTGGGCGGCGAGCTGGGCGAAGGCCGGCGGGAAGTCGACGCCAGCGGCCTGCTGGTCACCCCCGGGTGGGTGGACATTCACACCCATTACGACGGCCAGGTCACCTGGGACCCGCTGCTGACCCCCTCCGGGTGGAACGGCGTGACGACGGTGGTGATGGGCAACTGCGGCGTCGGCTTCGCGCCGGTGGTGCCCGGCAAGGAAGACTACCTGATCCAGCTCATGGAGGGCGTCGAGGATATCCCCGGCAGCGCGCTGGCCGAGGGCATCCAGTGGAACTGGGAAACCTTTCCCGAGTATCTCGACGCCATCGAGAAAATTCCCCACGCCATCGACTTCGGTGCGCAGGTGCCCCACGGCGCCGTGCGTACCTACGTGATGGGCGAGCGCGGCGCACACAACGAGAAGGCCAGCCCCGAGGATGTGCAGGCCATGGCCGGCATCGTGAAGGAGGCGCTGCAGGCCGGTGCGCTGGGCTTCTCCACCACGCGCACTATCCTGCACCGCGCCGGTGACGGCGAACTGGCGCCGGGCACCACGGCGGACCGGGAAGAGGTGATCGGTATTGGCAGGGCGCTGGGCGAGGTAGGTCACGGCGTGTTCGAAGTGGCCAGCGACCTGACACCGGAGGAACCGGAACTGGAGTGGATGCGCCAGGTGGGCCGCGAGACCGGCCGCCCGGTCACCTTTGCCTGCCTGCAGAACAATGCCGACCCACAGCAGTGGCAACGCCTGCTGGCGGCGGTGGACGAGGACCGCGCCGCCGGCGGCACGCTGACGCCGCAGGTCGCGCAGCGCCCGGCGGGCGTGCTGTACAGTTTCGAAAGCAGCGGGCACCCCTTCATCATCCACGAGACCTACCTGCGGATGGCGCACCTGCCGCTGGCAGAGCGCGTGGCCGCGCTGCAGGACCCGGCGACGCGCGAGGAACTGCTCAACAACCCGCCGGACCTGAGTGGCGTGGAGCAGGTGTTCGTACAGGGCCTGACCAACTGGGCCAACATGTTCCCGCTCGGCGACCCCATCGACTACGAGCCGGCACCCGAGAACAGCATACAGGCACTGGCCGATGCCCAGGGCCGCACGCCGCAGGAAGTGGCGCTGGACACCATGCTGGAGCGCGACGGCCGCGGCATAATCTACATGCCGCTGCTGGGCTACGCCGACGGCGACTTCGAGGCCCTGCGCACCATGATGCAACACCCGCACGCGGTGTTCGGCCTGTCGGACGGCGGCGCCCACTGCGGCCTCATCTCCGACGCCAGCATGCCCAGCTACCTGCTGACCCACTGGGCGCGCGACCGCAAACGCGGCGAGCGCTTCCCCATCGAAGAGCTGGTGCACAACCAGACACAGCGCACCGCGAACTTCTACGGCCTGGAGGACCGCGGCCTGATTGCACCCGGCATGAAGGCGGACATCAACCTGATCGACTTCGACAGGCTGGCGCTGCACCCCCCGGAGATGGTGTACGACCTGCCCGCGGATGCCCGGCGGCTGGTACAGCGCGTGGACGGCTACCGCATGACGATCTGCAGTGGCGAGGTCATCCTGGAAAACGGCGAGGACACCGGCGCGCGGCCCGGCCAGCTGGTGCGCGGACCGCAGGCGGCGCCGGCCGCCTGAACGCGCTCAACGGTGAACGCAATGCCGCCGTCGACTGACACACCAGCGCGCTGAGCCATGACGCAGCACGAGTACGTCTTTGTCGCCATCTCGATCATCCTCGGCCTGGCAATCACCCGGCTGCTGCACAACGTCGCAACGCTGATCCGGGCCTTCAGCCGGGTCAACTTTCATCCCGCCACCGCCGTCTGGGGCCTGTGCGTGATGATCTACTGCCTGCAGCTGTGGTGGGTGGGCTGGGGCCTGCGCAGCATCGAGACCTGGTCCTTCGCCGACTTCGCGGTACTGATCGCCGGCTCGATCTTCCTCTACGGCGCGGCCGAGATGGCGCTGCCGGTTCCTGGCGAGAGCCGCGAGCTGAACTTCCTCAACCACAGCCAGGGGCTGGGCCGACTGTCCAGTCTCTCGATGCTGCTGTACTTCCTCGTCGGACCCTACGTGAACATCAAGCTGTTCGCCGTGGAGGTGCTGCCGGCGCTGGTGATACCCGCTATCGGCGCGATCATCCTGCTTCTGATGATCACCGTGCCCCGGGCGTACCGCTGGCTGTCACTGGTTTTCACGCTTTATACGGGCCTCGTGCTGACCGTTACCATCTAGCGATCCCGTGAAAGACGCACGCGACAGCAACGAAGAGAAAACCGGACCGGAGAAGAGCGGCGAAGAGCCGGTGTCCGGCCTGGAGCTCTCACCGGACGAGGCCCGGCGCAGGCGCGAACGGCTGCTCAAGTCACAGCAGGAAGCGGCGCGCGCCGCGGACGAAAAAGCCAACGAGGCCGACGACGCCGACTCCTCCATCAGTACCTTCATCCTGCCGGGCGATTGAACCGGCCGCCGAAGGAACCAGCTCCCTACTAACAACCACTAGCGCCATCGTCGTGCACTGGCGGCGCAATCTGGTGCAGCGGGCAGCACCTCGGGCATCTATTCCCAGCTGCCAAGCTACCTACCGACTCTGAAAGCGGCACTATTGCCCAAAATAGCGATGGCCCGGAACTTGCTTGGCTTAACGTGTTGGTCACATGATTGCGCGACACTTGGCGTGCATAGCAATACGTCAGATTAGGGAGTAGGCACATGTCTCGGGTAGCACTGGAAAACCACCTGCAGCGGGTTGCGCAGGACACGGGCCGTCGGGCGACGGTGGCGTTTTTCGACCTGGATCGCACGCTGATCGCGGGCTACTCGATCGTGGCGATGGCCAGGGAACGCATCCGCAGCGGCCTGACCCGCGGCGATATCAAGGACTCGAGCGCGATACTCGCCGCACTGCTGCAGCAGCAGCGCAGCACGAAGTCCGGCGAATCCCGGCTGGCCTACCACCGCCTCGTCAAGCTCCTGTCGAAGGGGCTCAAGGGTATCTCCGAGGACTCCATGAGAAGACTCGGCGAACAGGCCTACAGCAACAGCATCGCGCGCACGCTTTACAGTGAAGCCATCGCCCTGGTGGAAGCGCACCGCCAGGCCGGTCACCGGCTGGTGATCGTGACCGCCGCCACCCGCTACCAGGTGGACCCCATCGCCCGCGTGCTGGGTGTGGACGAGGTGTGCTGCACCGGCCTCGAGGTCAGCGACGGTCGCTTTACCGGCCAGACCCTCGCGCCGTTGTGTTTTGGCGAGGGCAAGGTGCTGGCCGCCCGGCGGGTGTGTAAGCAGCACGGCGCGTCGCTCAAGGGCAGCTGGTTCTACTCCGATTCCTCCGACGACCTGCCGCTGCTGCGCGCCGTTGGCAAGCCCGTGGCCGTGAACCCCTCGGCGAAGCTCGCAGCGCAGGCCGAGGAACGCGCGTGGCCGCAGCTGCAGTTCGCAACGCGCGGCAACGCCAGCCTGGAGTCGGTGGCACGCACCCTGCTCACCCTGCAGACCGTGGGCACGGCAACGGCGGTGAGCGCCGTGGGCAACCGCCTGGGCCTGACCGGTGGGGCGCGCGCCAGCACACTGACCCGGCTGTTGGGCGACATCGGCAGCGGTTTCGCCGGCCTGGATATTGAACTGCAGGGTGCGGAGCACCTGGCCATGCGCGAACCCGCGGTGTTCATCTTCAACCACCAGAGCATGCTGGACGCCATGGTCCTCGCCCACGTGCTGAAACGCGACGTGGTGGGTATCTGCAAGAAGGAGATGGCGGACAACCCGCTGATGGGCGCGCTGCTGCGGCAGGTCGACACGATCTTCGTCGACCGCGAGGAGACCAACCAGGCCGCGACACTGAAGAAGGCGCTGGCGGTATTGCGTGACCAGCGCTCCATACTCATCGCACCGGAGGGCACGCGCAGCACACTGGGCGAGATCCAGCCGTTCAAGCACGGCGCATTCTACCTGGCGAAAAAGGCGTCGGTGCCGGTGGTGCCGATCGTCCTGCACAACGTCAAGGATGCCCTGCCCAACGGCGGGCTGCTGATCAAGCCGACCACGATACGCGTGACGATAATGGACCCGCTGCACCCCGCGAAGATGGGCGGCGTGCGCCAGGCCTGCGAACAGATGGAACAGGCCTATAGCCGCGTGCTGGGCGCATCACCGGTGGCTTCGCTGCCGGCGGCCTACCGCAATACGGCCCAGGCGGGCTAGACCCGGGCAGATGGTGCCGCTGCCGCGGCAGCCGCGGTAGTACGGGTGCACCCGTGTCGTGTGCACGCAGCCTGCGCACCACGTCGACGACGACGCAAAACGATCGCTCCTCGACATTGCATGGCGGCACGAACCCGCGCCCGTGCGCAGCGTCCACGTTTGCCGCGTCCGGCATGCAGCTTCGGCTATACTTCGTGCTGACTCATACAAGCAACAATAACGGAGTGGTCCATGCGCTCATGCAAAACGGTTATCGCGGGCGGCCTGGTGCTTACGCT
>JAWVYG010000305.1:0-4690 GCA_033722815.1 Halioglobus sp. | reverse complement strand
TACTGTTGCAGTGTCCGGGGGACGCGATACGGGTTGTACTTGCGCCCGACACGGACGATCTGCTGTGCTGTATGCAGCTTGTAGTCTGACATGGAAGTGGCGCTTCACGATGGCGGGTTGCCTGCGGGTTTTCATCAGCAAGAATCGCACCAACCTTGCAGGAAGGAAGTCGATTTCGTTTCAGGTGCCTAACAGGCTGATATCTGGGGCTTTCCCCTGCACCGGGTTGTAATGCCAGGTGCCGATGCACCGAAAATGCACCGGAATTTCTTGCATGTGTCCCGGCTTAGTGCCGCGGACGCACAGTATTGGTGCAGATCACGCTGCGGTGCTCTGGACACAGGCCGAGTACTGGATCGAGACGGTGCAAACCGGTGCAGGCGCAACGTGGTTCAGCGCCATTAGCGCGCTACGACACCCACGCCGTCTTCCACCTGGTCGCTGGGGTGATTGATGACCGTGTCGCCTTCATCCAGGCCCGCGACAATCTGCGCGGCCAGGCCGTTGCGCTGCCCGACCTGCACCTCGCGCCGCAGCGCGCGCTGCTCCTCCATGACGAATACCGCCCAGCCTTCGCCGTGGCGAAACAGGCTGCTGGCGGGTACCTGCAGTACGTTGTCCTCGTGCCACAGCACGAACTTCGCTTCCACCCGGTAGCCGTCACCCAGGCGCTGCCACTCCTCGGCGGGCGACGTCAGGTCGGAGATGATCAGTACCCGCTGTTCCTCTACGCCGAGTGCGGAAAACTTGGTAAAGCCGACGGGTTCCACCATGCGCACCACGCCCTGCAGGGGGCGTTCGCCACCCCAGCGTTCGAACAATACCTGCATGCCCGGCTTGATCTGCACGGCATCGGCCGACAGCACGTCTACTTCCACCTCCAGCGCCGAGGGGTCGCCCACTTCGAGCAGTGGATCGCCGGTGCGCACCGGTCCCTCGCATTCGCGCGGCACCTTCAGCACCTTGCCGGTGATCGGCGACGTAACAGGCACTCGCTCCGCCGCCTCGTCATCGCCGCTCGCGCCGTAATCCAGTACGCTCTGCGCCGCCTCCAGTTCGTAGCTCGCCACCTGCACACCGAAATCCGCCGAGCGCCTGGCCGCCGCACTCGTCTGCACCTCGGTGGTGGCCTTGTCCAGGTCGCCCTGCGAGGCGAGGCCCTTCTGCACCAGCGGCTGCAGGCGCGCCAGTTCATTGGCGGCCAGCTGCGCAGCCGACTCGGCGGCGCTGGCCTGCTCCTTCGCCGCCGCCAGGCTCGACCGTGCCGCCGCCACCGCGGCCCTGGCCTGGGCGCGACTGCGCTGGTCCAGCACCCTGGATTCCAGCGGTGTGATCGTCAGCAGCACCTCCCCCTTTTGTACCGGGTCGCCCACGTCCAGCTGCACGCGGCAGGCCACGCCGTCGACCGGTGCCGATACCACGTAGCGGTCTATCACCCGGCTGCGGCCTTCCTCTTCGACGGTAATCGTCAGCGGCGCCCGCTGCACCGCGACGGCCTCGACATCGACAGGCTGGGGCCAGAAGCCCCACACGAGCAGGGCGACGACCAGCAGCGCGACGACAAGCACGGCGGGGTGGTCAGAGAGGGGAAAACGCATCATGTCACTCCTTGGTTTTCAGTACCGCAACCATGTCCAGGTGGGCCAGGTTGCGCCATATCATGATCGCCGAGATGACGAACGAGACGATGACGACCATGGCGGCGAAGGCGTACACGTTCAGGCCCAGCATCAGTGGAATACGATACAGGTCCGTATCGAAGGCGTGGGCCATGTAGGCGCACAGGCCGTAACCCAGCAGCATGCCCAGGGGGATGGCGGCCAGCGTCAGCAGCCCCATCTCTCCCAGCAGGATATAGGCCACCTCGTTGCGCTCGAAGCCCAGCACGCGCAGGCTGGCCAGTTCGCGGTTGCGCTCCGACAGGGCGATGCGCAGGCTGTTGTACACCACGCCGAAGGCGATGCTGCCGCCCAGCAGCGTGGTGATGAAGGTGAAGAACAGGATGGTCTCCGCCATGGTCTCGTAGAAGGACTTCACCGCGGCGGTCTTTTCCACGACGCCGGCCACCTGCGGCATGTCTTTCAGTTCGCCGTACAGCTGTGTGCGGTAGAGTTCGTCGACCTGCAGCAGCGCGCCGGAGATGACGTTGCCTTCGTCCAGCAGCCGGTTCAGGGCCGGGCGCTGCATGTAGGCGTACACGCCCATGTACTGCCTGGCCGTTCCGACCACGGGTACCTCGACGGTGGGGCGGCTGCCCTCGAGCACCTCGATGGTCAGCATGTCGCCGACACGGATGTGCAACAACTCCGCCAGGTAGTCGGTCAGTACGACGCCGTGGGGCGGCAGGTCGATCAGTTCCAGGTCGGTCGTGAGCAGCCGGGTCAGTTCGCCGCCGGGCTGTATGCCCTCGACCGTGGTGCGGTAGGTGCGGTGTTGAAAACGCAGCTGCGCGGGGACGGAGCGAATGCCCTCGGCGTGCTCGACGCCCTGCAGGCTCTGCAGCGAATACAGGGAGCGCTGCGAGGCGGGCTCGGTGTAGATCGCCATCAGGTCTTCGCGCTGGCTCATGCCGAACTGTACCTCGACCATGCGATCGATGGCGCCCTCCTGGAAGCCGCCCACCATCATGGTGCCGCAGGCCATGGCGATGCCCAGTGTGGTGAGGAATGACTTGAGCGGCCGCCGTTCGATATGGCGCATGATCATGCGGCTGGGCTGCGAGAACCAGCGCTGCAGGCCGAGCCTCTCCACGAAGGTGGCGTGGTAGGTGGAAGGCGGCTCCGGGCGCATGGCCTCGGCGGGTGGCATGCGTGCGGCGTTCGATACGGCGTAGAGCGTGCCGAGTACCGCGACGGCCATGCTGATGACGGCCGCCATGACGACCACCTGGGGCCTGAGCACGTACAGCATGTAGGGCAGGCTGAAAATATCCATGTAGATATTGCTCATGCCCTTGCCCATCCAGATGCCGACGCCCGTGCCGGCGGCCACGCCCAGCGCGACGATCAGCAGTATCAGCTTGACGTAGTGCAGCCCCACCGCGAAATTGCTGTAGCCGAACGCCTTCAGCCCGGCAATCTGCTCCCGTTCCAGGCTGATCAGGCGGCTGGTCACCACGTTGAGCAGGAACGCCGCCACGCCGAAGAAGATGATCGGGAACACGGTGGCGATCGTCTGCTGCTGCTTGAGTTCTTCCGACAGGAAACGGTTGGACAATTGATACTCGCGCGCATAGGCGCCGATCCCCCCGTAGGGCCCCAGCAACTCGTCGAGGCGGTCGATGACATCCTGCTCGTTGCCGCCTTTTGCCAGGGTCAGGGTGACATTGTTGAAAGCCCCGTCCATGTCGTAGGCCGTGGCCAGCGGCTGGCGCGCCATCCACAGCACGCCGTAGCGGTGCTTGTCGGGGAAGATCGCGCCGGGCCCGATCTGGTAGACGTACTCCGGCGACATGGCCAGCCCGACGACGGTGAGACGCTTGCGGCGCCCGTTGATGGTGGCGTGCAGGCTGTCACCGGGGCGCAGGCCGTGGGCGATGGCGAAGTCTTCGCTCAGCAGCACCTCGCTGTCGCGGCCGGGCTCGAACAAACGACCTTCGCGCAGGTAGACCTGGTTGAGCAGGCCCGTACTGTCGTCGGGCAGCGACAACAGGTGGCCACTCACAGGCTCGCTGTACCCGCGCACGTCGAGATTGACGTAGGCCACCACCCGCGTCTCGACCTTGTCCACGCCGGGTATGGCCTGGATGCGCCGCGCTAAAGACTGTGGCGCGCGCTTGAGGGAGGCGAAGACCTCGGCGAAGTGATGCTCGCGGTAGTAGTTCTCGCGTGTGTGCAGCAGCGAGTCGAGTGTGCTCAGGGCCATGATGAAAATGGCCACGCCGCCGACGATCACGGCGGCGATGGCCAGCGCCTGCATGCGCATCGCCCACAGTTCGCGCCACAGTTTCTTGTCCAGTGCCCTCATCACGGCTACCAGCTGAGCTCGGCGGGGTTGAGCTTGTGGTCGTTGCTGGTGACCTGGCTGATGCGCCCGTCGGTCAGCTTGATCACCCTGTCCGCCATCTGCGCGATGCCGGCGTTGTGCGTGATCACCGCGGTCGTGGTCCCCAGCTCGCGGTTGACGCGCTGCAGGGCTTCCAGCACGACGATGCCGGTCTCGGAGTCCAGTGCGCCGGTCGGTTCGTCGCACAGCAGCACGTCGGGCTTCTTGGCGATCGCGCGGGCGATGGCGACCCGCTGCTGCTCGCCCCCGGACAGCTGGGCGGGGAAGTGGTCCATGCGATCGGCCAGGTCCACCATGGCCAGCGCCTCGTCGGGCTGCATGGGCGCCCGGGAAATCTCGGTGACGACGGCGACGTTTTCCAGCGCGGTGAGGCTGGGTATCAGGTTGTAGAACTGGAACACGAAGCCCACGTGATGGCGCCGGTACTCGGTCAGTTCGCGCTCGGTGGCGCGGGTAAGGTCATGGTCCGCGTACAGCACGTGGCCATCGGTGGGCGTGTCCAGCCCGCCCAGGATATTCAACAGGGTGGATTTGCCGCTGCCGGAGGCGCCCAGCAGCACGGTGAACTCGCCGCTGTACAGGTCCAGGTCCACGCCGCGCAGGGCGTGCACCTGCACCTCACCCCTCTGGTACACCTTGGTCAGGCCGTGGACGTGGAAGACCACGCCCCCGGTCAATGGCTCGT
>JAWVYG010000304.1:0-4692 GCA_033722815.1 Halioglobus sp. | reverse complement strand
GGTTTGCTGCCGCCGCACTGGCCCACCACCTGGGCGATACCGACCGCCTCGCCGCCGCAACCGGGCACCACCGCATCGCGGCTCATACTGGAGATCTGCTTCGCGCCGTAGGGTTCCTTGCGGATGATGTGATCCTCCAGTTCCGGCCACAGCTCGTTGATCACCGCGTCGCAACGCCGGATCGCCTCGTCCACCAGCTCCGAATCGGGATCGGCGGGCATGAAGACCTGGCAGTTGGCCAGCTGGTGGCCGGGGATGTCGGACAGGCCGGGATCGAACTCCGAGGGCACGTCGATGGCAATCAGCGGCACATCCGGCCACTCGCCCTGCAGCATCTTCTGGTAGCGCTCCTCGTCCAGCCAGCTCTGGTCGGAAAACACCGGGATCAGCGCCGCGTCGAAGACGCGCTTGTCCAGCACGTAGCGAAAACCGCAAATCGCCCAGCTCGGTTCCAGCGCGCTCACGCGCTCCACGTAGTCGGCCGGAAAATGCTGCCTGCCTGCAAGCTTCAGCACCGTGGGCTGGATGCCGGCGCTGGAGATGACGGCGGCGGCGCGGATCTCCCGATCGTTCAGGCGCACGCCGACGGCGCGGCCATTCTCGACGAGGACCTCCTGCACGCGGGTCTTGGTCAGGTAGAGGCCGCCCTGCTCCACCACGTAGTCTGCGCACACCTCGGCGACGTGGCCGTAGCCGCCGATATGGTAGCGCCCCGCGCCGCCGAGTACCTGGTCGCGCAGGGTGCGGATCATTTCCGAGGCGGGCAGCCTGTCCACCGCCACGACGAACAGCGTGTTGAGATTCATGCAGACCTGGCTTTCCAGCGGTGTGGCAAGCTTGAAGCGGCGCAGCCAGGACAGCGCGCCCACGTCATCCAGGCCATCGATCTCATCCTCCTGCAGCGTGAGGATCGCCTCGTACATCGACGCGAGGGCGCCGAGGTCGTCGTCGGTCACCCCGAAGGTGGCCTTCATGTCGTTCATTTCCTTTGCCGAACCGGTGGCTATCAGCGGGTTGTAGCAGACCTTCCACTCGCCCGCGCTGTTCTTGTAGCGAATCGAGGCGGCGTCGCCCTCGGGCACCACGAAGGGACAGCGCTCGGCGATACCGAGCGTGTCCACCAGTTCGTGGAAGCGCGAGTTGTAGGCGGGAATACCCACCGCGCCGAACATCTCGAAGCGATAGCCCTTGCGCTCGGTGGTCTGTGTCTTGCCGCCGGCCCGGGCGGTCTTCTCGATCAGCGCGACGCGCAGGCCCCGCCCGGCCAGCAACGCGGCGACCGTGGCGCCGCCGAAACCGGCGCCGATGACGCACACGTCGAACTCATCCATGGGAGTAGGTCCTGTCACAGGTTGTGTTGTATGCCGGTGTCGATCCAGCGGCCGATCACCTGGCACTCCTCGGGCGTGGCCTCGGTGTCGTGCGCCGGGCCGAAGTCGATGTCGTTGTCGTACTGGCGGTCGCTGCGACCGTCCTGGCGCGATCCCATGCACTTCCAGTACAGCAGGGAGTCACGCGCGAAGCGCGCGACCCACTTGCTGCTGTAAGGTCGTGGCAGGACCCAGAAGTCGGTCATCGCGGTAAGCTTCGCGCCGGAGCCCGCGGCCGACACCACCTCCACGGGCGTTCGCGGGCCGTAGCCGTCACCGGCGCTGGTCAGGCGAATCTCCTTGATGCCACCACCCGGCCCGACCGCGGCGACCTGTCCCGCCGCGCCGCCGGGCTGGAAGCGGAGCCTGTCGCCCACGGCGTAGCCGCGACCGGCACGCAGGATGAGCACGTGCCTGACGTTCCTGCGCTGCCCCACGCCCGGCTGTTTCTTCGCCCAGGCCCAGTCGTACTGCTCGTAATCCTGCGCCACGCGCGAATACAGCATGCCGTCGCGGTCGGTCATGTCGCGGTGGCAGCCGCTGCAGCGCTTTTCCAGTATCGGGCGCACCTGGTCGAAGGTGACCGGAGGGGTTTTCTGCGGCAGGGCGGGCACCGTGTCCGCCGCAAGAGTCTGCGCGAAGCGCTCCACCGCCGTGCGCTTTATCTTCGCCGCGCGTTCCTCGGAGTGGCCGTCGTGACAGCCGTGACAGGTGCGCGTCTCGCCGGCGCGCAGCGAGTGCAGCATGACGTCATAGGCGACGACCATGCCGTCCTTGTCGGTGCCCGCCATGACGATCGGTGTCTCGCAGGGCACCTGCATTTTCACCGAGCCGTCCGCCTGCAGCGGCTGCGAGCCGAGCACGGCCATCGACTTGTGCCCGGTGTTGCTGACGAAGCTGGCATATTCCTGCTGCCGTCCGCCGGTGTAGGAGAAATCCCACATCTCGGGCAGGAAGACAGTCAGCGCGGCGATGTTCTCGCGGTGGAAGTTCCTGTCCTCCGTATTCACCGCGCAGCCCTGGAACGCGCATTGCTGGTACAGGTTCTGCTGCCAGTCATAGCGCGGCGCCGACGCGTACAGCTCCGCCTCCCGGGCATCGACAACCTGCAGGTAGCAGGCGCCACGCGGGTCGAGCGCGGGCACCTGATCCGGCATCTCCTGTCCCAGCAGGTCGCGGTAAGGTGCGATGGCGCGGCCGTCCCAGGCGTGCCACTGGTCACCCCCGGCAATTGGCTCCATCTGCCTGCGGTCGAAGGGATTGGTCACCATGGGCACCTTGACCTTGTACAGGCCCTTCTGGCACAGCGGCTCGCCTCCCCAGGCTGCACGGTTGCTCTCGTCGATACGCATCACCTCGTAGCAGTTGCCGCGGCCGTGGGTGACACGGAATTCCTTGTCCGTATTGGGCAGCGGCGCCGGGTAGCCGGACTTACCCATGGCCCTGCCCTTCGCATCGCGCCGCACCGAGTTGTCCTGGTCCGTGCCGTAGGGTGTCAGCGCAACCAGTGAGCTGGGGACGTAGCGCCCGCTGCCAGGCTGGGTGCTGCGGCTCTCACCGTCGGGATAGCAGCGCGCGGTGGAACAACCCTCGACATGCGGGTCGCCGTAGTCCATGCCGTAGATGATGCCCATGCTGCCGACATGGTTGGAGCGATAGTAATTGGTGACCGCCAGGCGATCCCGGAAGATTTCCGCCACCGAGCGAATGGCGCGCAGCTCCGAGCGCCCCTCGCCGCCGGTTGCCCAGCGCGGCAGCCACTCGCGGGTCTTCAGCGTGGTGGTCTTGTGGCCGTTAAGGATGACCGTGCTGTCGGCACCGTTGCCGTCGGTGCGGCACAGCCACCACTTGTTCTTGGACGTCGCCGGCTTGTTGGAGTGCGCCGTGCGCGTATCGAAACTCTTGTTCTCATGGGAATTCCAGCACGAATACAGTATGTCACCGTTGGTCATCACCGCCGGCGCCAGCGCGTTCTGTTCGTGGGGTGTGATATTGCGTGCGTCCGTGCCATCGATATTGATGGTCCAGAGCTGCATGGACATGCTCTCACGGCCGTAGCCGTACTCCTGCGACACGCAGTAGGGCGGGTTGAAGCAGCGGCCACGGCCGAACTGGTCCTTGCCCTGGTGCATGCTGATGGGATTGCGAAACGGGTAGGTCTTGCCGCGGTTGCTGGCGAATACCAGCTTCTCGTTGTTCAGCCACTCCGGCTGCCGGTCGATCGCTCTTGCGGGGTGATTGGGCACGGCGCGCTTCTTGTGGGTCTGAAGGTCGTAGATCCACAGTTCTGCATGGGTCAGGCCGGGTATCTCCCTGATACCCAGGTCGACGCCGTCGTGGCGAACCGGTACGAGCTGGTTGCCGTAGCCCACCGAGTAGGCGATCTTCGTGCCGTCCGGGCTGACGCGCGCCTCGTGCGCAACACAGACCTGTTTCGACGTGGTGCAGTCGTGTATGACCCGGGTGTTGCCCTCGAGGTCGTCGATCACCACGTCCGCCTCGGCGATACCGCCATTGATGCGACCGACATCGGTGGCGTGTTGCCAGTTGGAGGCCTCCTGGATCTGCGTGCCGGGTACCGGTTTGGTGGCGCGCGGCTGGCGCGTGTACACCAGCTTCCACTCCGGGGGCGCCGGCGCCACCACCAGGTTGCGGTACTGCGCCCCGGCGGGCAGGCTGATGGACTTCAGCGCCAGCGAACCGCCCTCGCCGACACTGGCGCTGCCGCTTTGCTCCGTGCCGACCAGCATCCATTTCATCTTGCGCCCGACGTTCTTGTTGAGCAGGGGAGCGCGCCTGATCGTCAGGTCAAACGTCACCTCTGCAGGCTGCGCCCCGGCGGCTGCCGGAGCGCTGCGCAGCGGCAGCACCAGCGCCCTGGCGTCGCTCACCACGGCCGCGACATCCCAGCCCAGCCCGGCGTTGTAACTGCCGCGCTCGCCCCAGATGTTGGAACTTGCGCCGGTGAAGGCCAGGAGCGGCGCGCTTGAGCTGGGCGCGTCTGCGAACGCAACCGCGGGCCGGGCGGACCCGGACGCGTCTCTCTCGCCCCAGCGACCGCTACAGGACAGCCGGTGCTCGTCACACAGTCTGAGGTAGCGCTCGACGGCGCCGGGGTCTCCCCCGGGCTGGTCGCTGAAACGGAAGTGAATGTGGTTCAGCTCACCAGCGGCAGCGGACCTGGCGAACGCTTTCAGTTGCGACGAGGTAACGCCGTGCGCATCCACCTGCGCGAGCAGGGCGCGCCACAGCGGGTTGGCCAGGATCATGCTTTGCTCCAGCGCGGCATCGGCGCCCGCCCCCTCGCCACGCAGCAGCACGC
>JAWVYG010000303.1:0-4693 GCA_033722815.1 Halioglobus sp. | reverse complement strand
TTGACCTGCGGCTGCAGCTCCCCCGCGTCGTAGGCGGCCTGCATCTTCTCCAGGGAGAGAATCTTTATCTTGTCGGCCTGCCCCGCGGTATTGAAGGCCTCGTAGCGCGCGATACAGATGTCGCGCATCGCCTCGATCGTCTTGGCAAGGTACTTGCGCGGGTCGAACTCAGAGGGGTTCTGCGCCATGAAGCGCCGGATGGCACCGGTAGAGGCGAGGCGCAGGTCGGTGTCGATATTCACCTTGCGCACCCCGTGCTTGATGCCCTCCTGGATCTGCTCCACGGGGACACCGTACGTCTCGGGTATCTCGCCGCCGAACTCGTTGATGATGGCCAGCCAGTCCTGGGGCACCGAGGAGGAGCCGTGCATCACCAGGTGGGTATTGGGTATGCGCGCATTGATTTCCTTGATGCGGTCGATTGCAAGGATATCGCCGGTGGGCGGACGCGTGAACTTGTAGGCGCCGTGGCTGGTGCCGCAGGCAATGGCCAGTGCATCCACCTCCGTCGCCTTGACGAACTGTGCTGCCTCTTCCGGATCGGTGAGCAGCTGGTCGTGGGTCAGCTTGCCCTCGGCACCGATACCGTCTTCCTCGCCTGCCTCCCCGGTCTCCAGCGAGCCGAGGCAGCCCAGCTCACCCTCTACGGAAACGCCGCAGGCGTGGGCCATGTCCACCGCCTGGCGGGTGACGGCGACGTTGTAGTCGTAGTCCATCGGCGTCTTGCCGTCGGTACCGAGGGAGCCGTCCATCATCACGGAGCTGAAGCCGAGCTGGATCGAGCGCTGGCAGACCGCCGGTGACACGCCGTGGTCCTGGTGCACCACGACCGGGATGTGCGGGAACTCGTTCATCGCGGCATCCATCATCGCCTTCAGGAAGGGCGCCCCGGCGTACTTCCGCGCACCCGCGGAGGCCTGCATGATGACCGGCGAATTGGTCTTATCGGCCGCCTCCATGATGGCGCGAGTCTGTTCCAGGTTGTTGACGTTGAATGCCGGCACGCCGTAGTCGTTCTCGGCAGCGTGATCCAGTAGTTGCCGCATACTGATTAAAGCCATAGGAAAGTCCCTTCGTGGTGCAGCCGCGCGCTGGGCACGCGGCGCGTGAAAAAAACACTAAAAACTAGTTGCTGGAAGCCGCCCGGCGGGATTCCGCTCGCTCTTCGAGAACAGCGACGGCGGGAAGCGTCTTGCCTTCGACATACTCCAGGAATGCCCCGCCGCCTGTCGATATATAGGAAACCTTATCCGCGATGGCGAATTTGTCAATTGCGGCGAGGGTATCGCCGCCACCGGCCAGCGAGAAGGCATCGCTGCCGGCAATCGCGCGCGCCAGGGTCTCGGTGCCGGCCGCGAACTGGTCGAACTCGAACACGCCCACCGGGCCGTTCCATAAAATCGTACCGGCCTTTTCCAGGATGGCGGCTATGGTCTCTGCCGCCTGCGGCCCGATGTCGAAAATCATGTCGTCGTCGGCCACGTCCGCCGCCGCCTTGAGCTCTGCCTCGCTGTCCGCGGAAAACGCCTTCCCCGTCACCACGTCCGGCGGCAGGGGAATGTCGGTCTTCTGCATCAGCGCCTGGGCCGCAGGGACCAGGTCGTGCTCGCACAGCGACTTGCCGACGGGCTTGCCGCTGGCGGCGAGGAACGTGTTGGCGATGCCGCCGCCGACCACGAGCTGGTCGACTTTCTCGGAGAGGGACTCCAGCACCGTCAGCTTGGTGGAGACCTTGGAGCCGCCGACGATAGCGACCATCGGCCTGGCCGGGTTGGACAGCGCCTGTTCCAGCGCGCGCAATTCGCCCTCCAGCAGCGGGCCGGCGCACGCCACCGGCGCAAAGCGGGCGACGCCGTGGGTGGAAGCCTGCGCACGGTGTGCCGTGCCGAAGGCGTCCATCACGAATATCTCGCACAGGCCGGCATAGGCGCGGGCCAGCTCTTCATCGTTGGACTTCTCACCCGGGTTGAAGCGCACGTTCTCGATCAGCGCGACGTCGCCGTCACCCAGTTCCACCCCGAGCCGCCAGTCCTGCACCAGGCTGACCGGCCTGTCGAGTAATTCCGACAGGCGCGCGGCCACCGGCGCCAGCGAGAACGCCTCGTCGTACTCTCCCTCTACCGGCCTGCCCAGGTGCGACATGAGGATGACCTTCGCTCCCGCATCCGCTGCCGCCGCAATGGTGGGCAGGGCTGCGCGGATTCGCGCATCCGACGTGACCACCCCATCCTGTACCGGTACGTTGAGGTCCTCGCGAATAAGCACACGCTTGCCGGCGAGGTCCTGCTCTGACATCAGATCCACTTTGCGCACTGTGTTACCTCCTTCGCGCTGTTGCGCTGTTTACAGGCGCCCCCAGTGACGCGCCACGTCGAGCATACGGTTGGCGTAGCCCCATTCGTTGTCGAACCAGGTGAGCACCTTCACCAGGCGCCGACCGCTGACCCGGGTCTGGCTGGCGTCGATGATACTGGAGCGGGCATCGTGGTTGAAATCGCAGGATGCCAGAAGCTCCTCCGTGTAGCCAAGCACGCCGTCGAAGCGGGTCTGCGCCGCCTCCAGCAGTACGCGGTTAACCGCCGCCACATCGGTATCCGACGCGGCCAGCACCGTCAGGTCCAGTGCCGACACGTTCAGCGTCGGCACCCGCAGCGCCTGCGCCGTGAAGCGGCCCTCCATGTCCGGGAGCAGGCGTTCCACTCCGCGGGCCAGTTCCGTATCGACCGGGATGATGGAGCCGGAGGCGGCCCGCGTCTTCCTCAGGTCGGTGTGATGGTAGGCATCCAGCACGGGCTGGTCGTTCATGGCGGAGTGGATAGTCGTGATGGTGCCCGACTCTATGCCCAGGGTATCGGCCAGCGCGCGGATCACGGGCACGATGCCGTTGGTGGTGCAGGACGCGTTGGATACGATGCGGTGCCCGGCCTGCAGCTCGTCGTGGTTGACGCCGTACACCACGGTCAGGTCCACATCGGATCGTGCGGGCTGGGAAAACAGCACCCTGGCGGCGCCGCGGTGCAGGTGTTGCTCCGCCGTGGCGCGATCGGAAAACGCGCCGGTGCACTCCAGTACCGTGTCCACGCCCAGATCCCGCCAGGGTAAGTCGCCGATATCTTCGTGGCTGAGCAGCGCAACGCGGTCGCCATCCACGGTGAGGCCCGACGCGTCGCCCTGCAGCGGCAGTGCAAAACGACCGTGGGTGGAGTCATAGCGCGTCAGGTGCAGAACGGTACCGGCATCGGCCAGTTCATTGATGGCCACGACGGACAGCTCATCGCGCAGCGGGCTCTCGTAGAGCGCCCGGAGGATGCTGCGGCCGATCCTGCCGTAGCCATTGATGGCCAGACGCTGCACTGGAAATCCTGTCCTGTCCGGGGAAGCCCTACAGGATATCTTCCACCACGGCGACGACGTTGTCCTCGGTGAAGCCGAAGTGGCGCATCAGCTCGGGGCCGGGCGCCGACTCGCCGAAGGACGTCATGCCGACGATGCGGCCGTCCAGACCGACGTACTTGTACCAGAAGTCCGCGTGCAGCGCCTCTACCGCCACACGGGCCAGCACGTCGCTGGGCAGCACGGCCTCGCGGTAGGCAGCATCCTGCGCCTCGAACACCTCGGCGCAGGGCATGGAGACCACTCGCACCCGCCTGCCCTTCTCCTGCAGCTGCTGCGCCGCCGCCACCGCGAGCGCGACCTCCGAGCCGGTGGCAATGAGTATCGCCTCGGGAGCACCCTCGCAGTCGCGCAGGACGTAGGCACCGCGCTCGATGCTCGCAACCTGCCCGTCGTCCCTGTCCTGGTGCGGCAGGCCCTGGCGGGAGAAGATGAGCGCGGCCGGCCCGTCGCGCCGCTCGATGGCACACTTCCACGCGACGGCGGACTCTACCGTGTCGCAGGGGCGCCAGGTGTGCATATTCGGCGTCGCCCGCAGGGCCACCAGCTGCTCCACGGCCTGGTGGGTCGGGCCATCCTCGCCCAGGCCGATGGAATCGTGGGTGAAGACGAAGATCGACTGCTGCTTCATCAGCGCCGCCATGCGCACGGCGTTGCGGGCGTACTCCATGAAGATCAGGAACGTCGCGCCGTAATTGATGAAACCGCCGTGCAGCGCGATGCCGTTCATGATCGCCGCCATGCCGAACTCGCGCACGCCGTAGTAGAGGTAGTTGCCGCCGGCGTCATCCGCCGTCACGGCCCGGGAGCCGCTCCACAGGGTGAGGTTGGAGCCGGCCAGGTCCGCCGACCCACCGATGAGCTCGGGCAGCAACGGGCCATAGGCATTGAGGCAGTTCTGCGAGGCCTTGCGCGAGGCGACGCTGGCGCCCTCCTGCTGGCAACGGCGCACGTAGGCCTCGGCCTCGGCGGAGAAATCCGCCGGCAGCTCACCCGCCAGGCGCCTTCGCAACTCGGCCGACAGCTCCGGGTGGGCCGCATCAAAGGCGCCCATGGCCTCTTCCCAGGCCGCCTCCAGCTGCGCGCCGCGCTCCCGCGCGTCCCAGCCGGCGTAGACGTGGTCGGGGACCTCGAAGGGCGCGTATTGCCAGCCCAGCGCATCGCGGGTGGCGGCCACCTCATCCTCGCCCAGCGGCGCGCCGTGGCAGGACTCGCTGCCGCCCTTGTTGGGCGAGCCCTTGCCGATCACCGTGCGGCAACAAATAAGTGAGGGCTTACTATCGGCCCGGGCCTCTTCGAT
>JAWVYG010000302.1:0-4703 GCA_033722815.1 Halioglobus sp. | reverse complement strand
CACCCTGCTCAAGGGCCTGAAACACATCGGCCTGGACATCGACCTGGGCCTGGGCAGCAAGTTCGCCAATGCTATACCCATCTCAATCGTATTCGGATTACTCGTGGCGGGCTTCGGCGCCCTGCTGCTGCGCCGCATACAACCCGTGGAAGACGAACAGAACCGCTTCCGCAGCGTAGAGCAGGTGTTTGCCGTGCTCATGGTCTTCACCGCCTGCTCGATGGCCTTCGCCCACGGCTCCAACGACGTGGCCAACGCGGTGGGCCCGCTGGCGGCCATCGCCAGCACCGTACAGTCCGGCGGCGAGATCGCCGCCAAGTCCGCCATGCCATGGTGGATACTGCTGATCGGGGCCATCGGTATCGTGGTCGGCCTGGCGACCTACGGCTGGCGCGTCATCACCACCGTGGGCAGGAAGATCACCGAGCTGACCCCGAGCCGCGGCTTCGCCGCCGAACTGGGCGCCGCCGCGACGGTGGTGATCGCATCGGCCACCGGCCTGCCCATCTCCACCACGCACACCCTGGTGGGCGCGGTACTGGGTGTAGGCTTCGCGCGCGGCATCGCGGCGCTCAACCTGCGCGTGATCGGCAACATCTTCATGTCGTGGATCATCACGCTGCCCGCGGGCGCCGGTCTCGCCATCCTCTTCTTCTTCCTGTTCAAGGGCATCTTCAACCCCTGAGCACGGCGTCCAGCGCCAACGTTGTCCCGGAGCTGGACGGGGAAAAGCGCAAAAGACGCTGTCCAGATGCGGCGGACAAGTTCCCTTGGTAAAAGGGAGCCCGCTTGTCTAGACTGCCCCTTCCCGGCCCAGAAACCGCGCGCGACGCGGGGCCCGCCCACCGACGGATACGCCATGCCCGACACAGAGCGCCTACTGCTGGACCAATTGCGGCAACTCGTGGGCACCGCCTCGGTCAGCTCCACCGACCCGCATTGGGACCAGGGCAACCGCGCGGTCATCGACCTGCTGGCGAGCTGGCTGCAGGACATGGGCTTTGGCGTGGAAATACAGGACGTCAACGACGACGGCAGCAAGGCCAACCTCGTGGCCACGCGCGGCACCGGGCCCGGCGGGCTGGTGCTGGCGGGCCACACCGACACCGTGCCCTTCGACGAGGGCCGCTGGCAGAGCGACCCGCTGGTGCTGAGCGAGCGCGACAACCGCGTGTACGGCCTGGGCAGCACCGACATGAAGGGCTTCTTTCCCGTGGCGCTGGCCGCGGCCGCCAGCTTCGCCGACACCGAGTTGAAGCAGCCACTGATCATACTCGCCACCGCCGACGAGGAGAGCTCCATGAACGGCGCGCGCAAACTCGCCGCCGCCGGCCGGCCGCTGGGCCGCGCCGCCATCATCGGCGAGCCGACCTCGCTGGCCCCCATCCGCATGCACAAGGGCATCATGATGGAGGCCGTGCGCGTGACCGGGCGCGCCGGGCACTCCTCCAACCCCGCGCTGGGCAACAGCGCGCTGGAGGGCATGCACGCGGTGATCGGCGAGCTGCTGGCCTACCGCGGCGAACTCGCGCAGCGCTACAGCAACAGCTTCTTCAACATCGCCTCCCCCACCCTCAACCTGGGCTGCGTGCACGGCGGCGACAGCCCCAACCGCATCTGCGGCCAGAGCGAGCTGCACTTCGACCTGCGCATGATTCCCGGCGGCGACAACAGTGCCGTGCGCGAGGAGATCCGCGCGCGCCTCGAGGCGGTGGGCGCAGGGCGCGGGCTGGGCGTGGAGCTGTATTCGCTGATCAACGACGTGGCCCCCTTCGAGCAGGCGCCGGACTGCGAACTGGTGCAGCTGGCCGAAAAACTCACCGGCCACAGCGCGCAGGCCGTGGCCTTCGCCACCGAAGCGCCCTTCCTGCAGCAGCTGGGCATGGAGACCATCGTGATGGGGCCCGGCTCCATCGACCGCGCCCACCAGCCCGACGAGTACCTTGAGCTGGAGCAGGTGGGCCCGGGTATAAAGCTGCTGGAACAGTTTATCCGCCACTACTGTGTGTAACTGACTTGTTTAACGTTACCTGCGCAGCGCAGACCAGCACATACCAGTGCCTTAAATTCGAAATACTCAGTGTGCTCCCTCTGTCAAAAGATGCGGTGCACATCTACGTCGGTATGACGGTGTTCCTGCTCGCGGTGATCTTGTGGCAACGCGGCCGCGTTGTTGCGGCCTGCCTGGTCCCCGTCTTTCTCGCCGCAATCGCCATGGAAGCGCTCGACCTGTTCGACGACTGGCGCTTTTTGGGCACGCTGCGCTGGGACGCCAGCGCCCACGACATCGTCAACACCACGTTCTGGCCGCTTGTGATCGTGCTGCTGACGCGCGTGCGCGCCCTTAGATAGGCCGGGCCGGGGCCGCGGCCCTGTGCAATATTGCCTTGGTGTAGAACGGCCACTTTGGGTACCCTTTAAGTCTCTATTTTTCAATAGCTTGGAAGAAACCGTGACGACACCGGGGCGGGCACACATCCGCTGGTTCAGGAATACGGCACCCTACATCAACGCGCACCGGGGCAAGACCTTCGTGCTGATGCTGGGGGGCTCGGTGGCGCAACACGAAAACTTCCCGAACATCATCCACGACATCGCCCTGCTCAACAGCCTGGGCGTGCGGCTGGTGCTGATCCACGGTTCGCGCCCGCAGATCGAACAGCGCCTGGGCAGCGCCGGTATCGAGACCGCGTTCCACGACGATATGCGCATCACCGACAACGCGGCGCTGGAGCATGTGAAAGACGCCGCCGGTTCGCTGCGCGCGCAGATCGAGGCATTGCTGTCGATGGGCCTGCCCAACTCGCCGATGCAGGGCTCGCGCATGCGCGTGTGCTCCGGCAACTTCGTGACCGCCAAGCCCATCGGCATCGTCGACGGCGTGGACTTCCACCACACCGGCAAGGTGCGGCGCGTGGACGCGCAGGGCATACAGAGCCTCCTGCAGAACGGCTCCATCGTGCTGCAGTCGCCGCTGGGCTACTCCCCCACCGGCGAGATCTTCAACCTGGCGCTCGAAGACATCGCCGTGCACTGCGCCGCCGCCATCCGCGCCGACAAGCTGATCATGTTCGGCAGTGCCGCCGGCATACTCGACGACAGTGGCGAGCTGGTGCGGCAGTGCGCGGTCGGCGACATCAACGCGCTGCAGGTGAGCAACCCGGAGCAGGCCTCGCTGCTGCAGACCGCCAAGCGCGCCTGCCTGCAGGGCGTGCCGCGCTGCCAGATCATCAGCTACACCGACGACTGCGCGCTGCTGGAGGAACTGTTCACCCACGACGGCAGCGGCACGCTGGTGGCCAGCGACGACTACGAACAGGCACGCGAGGCGAACATCGACGACGTGGGCGGCATTCTCGAGCTGATCGAGCCGCTGGAACAGGAGGGCGTGCTGCTGAAGCGCTCGCGCGAGCTGCTGGAGCAGGAGATCGGCCAGTTCCGCATACTCGAGCGAGACGGGCGCATCATCGCCTGCGCCGCACTCTACCCCTTCCCCGACAACGGCAGCGGCGAGGTCGCCTGCATCGTGTCGCACCCGGATTACCGCGGCGGCAAGCGCGGGCAGCGGCTGCTCGGCATCCTGGAACAGGAGGCGCGGCGGCTGGGGCTGGCAAGCGTGTTCGTGCTGACCACGCAGACCGCGCACTGGTTCGTGGAGCAGGGTTTCGAAGAAGCCTCGCGGGACGCACTGCCAGGCGAGAAGCAGGACCTGTACAACCTGCAGCGTAACTCCAAGGTGTTTTTCAAGGCGCTGTAGCGCCAGGCGCCATCACCCATCCGCCGGGCTGATGACCCCCATCGCACCGCGACCCAGCACGCGGGTGTAGCAGCTAACAAGCCAGGGTTACGGACGGCGTACCGCCGCCGCAACCTGAAGCGTTATGCATCTTTGGAAGAACAAATTATAAAGTAGAAAAAATAATATGAATCACATGGTATTTATTAGAGTTTTTGTTATGGCGTTGATGCCGTTCGGCATCATGAGCTGTTCAGCGTCTGGGACAGATCCCTGTCCTCTGTTAACCCTTAGTGAAGTGCAAGATATCGTGCCTGGTGCAACGAAAACTCAATGGCATCCGAGGTCAACGTCAGCCGCAGGTGATAATGACTTGTGTATTTGGTCTGATGCGAGTGGGGCAGACATGCTTTACATGTTCTTGTTTACGCAAACGACTATGAGTCCGATTGATCACATGGACCATGCAATGGGAGATACTCCGTATGAAAGAGTGCTTATGGACGATGTTGGTGAACTGGCTGTGGCTTCGTTTATATCACAACCATACAAAAATCTTGCTCTTTTTGAGGCAAAGCAAGGCAGCACCATCATCGGGTTTCGCGTTTTTGATACAAGCATACCCAATGAAGATGACGAGAATTTTTTGAAGCTGAAAGATATGGCTAATAATGCATTCCGTCGTTTGTAGTATGCATAACCAGTCAAAGCAGGGGACGGCCACTCTGTGGTCTCCCTGTTCGAAGCGTTAAGTGGAACTCATAGAAACGTCAACATCCATACGTTTGTGCAAAACGCGTATGATTTCTATGCTGTGCGTATCAGATTTACGAAAGTAAATGACGTGACTACCTTGAGGAATTTTTCCGTACCCTTCTCTAATCGCATCAACTTTAATTGCAATTTGGGGCGTCTCCGCCAAGCGAGCGAAGGCATCGAATAGCTCCTCAATGTAGGCATCACGTTG
>JAWVYG010000301.1:0-4709 GCA_033722815.1 Halioglobus sp. | reverse complement strand
TGGCAGTTCTGGATGAGGGTCTGCTGCTTGAGCGTGACGTAGCGCAGCTTGTTGCGGGCTTCGTCCAGTGTGCTTTCGCTGGCTATTGCCAGCAGGTCCATCGCGGTGAGCTTGTAGATCGCCACATCGTTCTCGCGGGCGAGGTCCTCGATGATCTCGTTGGTGTGCAGCACCTGCCCGAAGACATCGTAGACAACCACCGCGGTACTCAGGCCGTTGAAGACGTCCTCCAGGGTGTCCAGACGGGTCTCCATCAGCCCTACGGTCTGGTTCAGGCGGCGGTGCAGCGACAGGCCGGCCTCGGCGGAGAGGAACTGGCGCCACATCGACTCCGCCCTGAGCTTGCGGTTGTGCCAGTGCATCCGGTGATAGAGCAGCTCGCCGATCTGCAGCGCGAAGCTCTTCACGTTGCCTTCGAATGCAGCCCGGTTCCAGTTGATCCCCGGGATCAGCGTCAGCGCCCAGAAGCCCATCACCTCGCCGCCGAAGCTCAGCGGTACCATGTACTGTATCTCGCCCTGTTCCACCTCAGTGAAGTAGTCGCGAAACGGCTGGGTCGGCCCGTTGGCCTCGAGCGCCTCGCTGTACGGCTCCCGCTCATAATCGCGGCGCCGTTCGGAAATATCGTCGATACTGCAGTTGAGGGCCTCGATCTCTTTCACGCGATGATCCCTGGGGACTTTCTCCAGGAAGATCGAGCGCTTGATGTTGAGCTGCTGGTTGACCAGGCTGAGAACCTTTTTCCACGGGTCGTCGGACTGGATGAAATCGGGCGGCAGCAGCCGGTCGGACAGGCGACTGTTGGTTGTCGCCAGGATCCGGTTCAGCGTGGTCTCCTCGTTCACCCGGCGCAACTGCACCACCGCCAGGTAGATCAGCAGTTCAGCCGCCACCCATTCCCCGACGGGCAACACGATCTCCACGTAGCGCAAGAACAGCCACTGAAAGAACAGCAGCAGCACGCAGCCGAACAACACGTACAGGGCCGAGTAGTGCGAGGGGAGCCACTGCAGTATGAGCAGCGAGGTCAGCATGATGCCGAGCATCCCGCCAAGCGTGCCGCCGAGCGTGGCAAAGCGCAGCAGCCTGTCGGCCAGCACGCTGTGCAGCACGTAGCCCTGCAGTTCGAGTTCCGTGATGCCGGTATCGGGGCGCAGCGGCACCGTGAACAAAGGCAGGCCCGGAACCGCGGTCTCACCGACCAGCACGTGCGTGTCGCGCACCAGGCTGGCGGGGAGCCCCTCGGACAATACCCGCTGCGCGGTGACCAGCGGCAGGAAACCGTCTTCCATGGAAAAGTCGATGATGGTGCCGGGCTCGCGATCCTCGGGCACGTAGCTCGCCTGGAACGCGCTGTACGTGCGCCCGTCGATCTCCTCTGCCGCGGACCACTCGCGGTAGTGGCCCCCCAGCAGCCTGACCTGCGTCATGAACTCGCGCGGGACCGCCTGTGGCAGGGGCGGGTAGTCCGTCGACTGCTGGCGGATGTGCGCGGTGGAGTCAACCAGCGTGACACCCGGCTGCTGCGCGAGCACGCCGGCCCGGGGCGCGTCATCCCTGGACCAGTGTTCCAGAACGTGGATCGAGTGGGGGCTGTAGCCGCGCAGCGCAGTCAACAACGCGGCCATCCTTTCAGGATCGCTTCTATCGACTTCGGAGGTACTGACCAGCAGGATCGCAGGCGTATCCTGTTTCATCGGAAACAGGTTGAACAGCCAATCGACCGTAACCAGATTTACCCTTGCAAACGTCCCCAGGGCTGACATTGTCATCAATGCCATGACCAGTACCAGACCGAAGACAAACGTGCGTACCAGCGGCGAAGTCATCTGCGGTAGGTCGGTTTTGTTATGTCGGCGATTATAGTGCCCGACCCCTGCAGATGCCAAAGAAATCGCATCTTTTCGCTGCAAATTCACGGACTTTCGCCCTATGTCCATACAGGTCGCATGGATTTGTTCTGGCGCCGGCTGCCCGCCCCCTCGCTCGACCCTCGCGGCTTGTCGTCGGCGCCCCGGGGCACTCGCCGGGCGCTGTCGCCGGACGCCGTTTCCCGCCCGACCGATGACCTGATTCCGCGGCGGATTTATCTCGATCGTAAATGGCGCTATATTGCTCGCCGCCCCATGTACCCCGACGACTGCCCGCCCGGCGCCGCGCGCCCCCGGGCCCAGGAAGACCGCACCATGCCAATGCCCAAGGATGTAGGCGTCATCGACCTGATGCTGGCCATACCCGGCGACGACAGCAGCACGTTCTACGAGTGGATCAAGCCGCTGCTGCTGGATCGCGAGAGCCACGACCTCTTCAACATGCCCGCCCAGTACATGTTCAAGGACATTCCTGACGTCAGCGACACCGACGACTGTATTGCCTATACGCTGGAACAGATGGACAAGCACAACATAGAGCGCGCGATGCTCGGGCTGGGTTTCAGTGCACTGCAGGAGCAGGCCCTGCGCCAGCACCCGGAGCGGTTTTTCGCGTCCTATGAGGCCAATCCCAACCGCGGCATGGAGGAGGTGCGCAGGATCGTCGCCATGCACGAGGAGTTCGACATCAAGGCGGTGACCGCCGCACCCGCAATGATCTCGCCGCCGGTGCCGGTGAACGACAAGAAGTGGTACCCCATCTACGCCAAGCTGGTCGAGCTCGATATCCCGTTCTGCCCCTGCATGGGGGTCCCCGGCCCGCGCGTGCCCTTCGGGCCACAGAAGGTGGAGTTGCTGGACGAGGTGCTGTGGTTCTTCCCGGAGTTACGCGTGGTTACCCGGCACGGCTGTGAGCCGTGGACAGACGTCGCCTGGAAGATGATGCTCAAGTACCCGAACCTGCACTACATGACCAGCGCATTTGCCCCCAAATACTATCCGCCGGACATCATCGAATTCGCCAACACGCGCGGCTCCGACCAGGTGATGTACGCGGGGTACTTCCCCATGGGCCTGTCGCTGGATCGAATATTCAGCGAGATGCCGGATGTGCCCCTGCGCGACGAGGTCTGGCCCAAATTCCTGCGCGACAACGCCATCAGGGTATTCAAACTGGACTGACAATGGACTACATCAGTGTACAGGAAGCCGTCACGGCGCCCGGTCTGCGCCTGGTTCTCACGGCCGGCGTGCCCGGGCCGTGGGGCGAATCCGCCAAGGCGATCCTCGACTACAAGGGCATCGGTTTCCTGCCCGTGCACCAGGAGGGCGGCGGCGCCAACGAGGAACTGCTGGCCTGGACCGGCCAGAATTCCGCCCCGGTGGCAGTCTACGAAGACCTGCCGCCGGTATGCCACTGGCTGGACCTGCTCATGCTGGCCGAGCGCCTGGCGCCCCACAAGCCGCTGCTGCCGGAGGCCCCGGGTGAGCGGGCCGACGTACTCGGCCTGTCCGCGCTGCTCGCGGGCGTCGACGGCTTCGCCTGGAACCGGCGCCTGCAGATGTTTGCACCGGCCATGGCGCTGGCTGAACCGCCCGACATCATCGCGCGAATGGCGCACAAGTACGGCTGGTCGGAGCAGGCGCTGGCCGCCGCCACCGCGAAGATCTGCAGCATTGCGGCCGAACTCGACGGCAGGCTCGAGGCGCAGGAGCGGCAGGGCAGGGAATACCTGGTGGGCGACACGGTGTCCGCCGCAGATTTCTACTGGGCGAATTTTGCCGGTATGGTGGATCCGCTCGGTCCCGCGGACAATCCCATGCCGGACTACATGCGCAGTACCTATGAGAGCGCGGATGCCCGGACCCGCGGCGCGCTGACGCCGCGACTGCTGGCACACCGGGACAGGATGTACCAGCGACATATCAAGCTGCCCCTGGATTTCTAGGGCGCACACGCACAACAATCGCAGGCAACAGGAGGAGAACCACATGCTATCGACACAGGAACTGTCTGACCGCTTCGAGATCCAGGACCTGATATTTCACTACGCGGACCTGATCGACAAGAAGCAGGTCGAGCGCCTGCGCGACGAGGTGTTTACCGAGGATGCGCATATCGACTACAGCGCCATGGGAGGCAGCGTCGGGGACGTCGAGGCCACGCTGGAATTCCTGCAGGCCTCGCTCACCGACGAACTCTTCCCGAACACGCAGCACCTGAACGCCAATGTCCAGGTCGCGCTCGATGGCGATACGGCGACCGGGAGGGTGATGTGCTTCAACCCGATGGATATGGCGTTGCCCGATGGCGGCAGCCAGACCTTTTTCCTCGGCCTGTGGTACGTGGACGAGTACCGCCGCACCGACAAGGGGTGGCGCATCAGCCGCCGCGCGGAGGAAAAGAGCTGGGTGTTCAACACGCCGGATTTCATGGAGCTGTAGCGGCGCGTTTTTTCCGAGGGGACAAAAGGCAGGGACGCCCCTTGTGGCGCGGGCTCGCGGGAAGGGCCAGGCCGGCCCAGCTCAATCGCGCTGTGGTGTCGTCCAGGACTCCGGCAGGTAGTTCAGCTCCAGCTTGCCCACCGCGATGCGCAGCGACTCCTCCAGCTGCGCCAGTTCCTCGGCCCCTATGCGGGACGCGTAGTAGGCCATTGCCTCGTCGTAGACCGCGAAGCTGTCTCTTGCCATCTGCACGCCGCGCTCGGTCAGCCGGATTTCCTTGGCCCGCTTGTCCCCGCTGTCGATGTCGCGGGCGATATAGCCCAGGCGCTCCAGTTCCTTGAGCATCTTGCCCATGGCCTGCTGGGTAACCTGTGCGCGTTCCGCCAGCTCCGT
>JAWVYG010000300.1:0-4715 GCA_033722815.1 Halioglobus sp. | reverse complement strand
GTGGTTCCCGTCCCTGTTCTTGTTGTTTATGCTGCGAGTGTAGCACGAAGGAGGCTTAGGGGCGGCGCCGGCTGCGGCGGGCCGGGCAACTGTGCTACCATGCCGCGCGCCAGCGGGGCCGGTCCCGGCCCGACGCGTACGCTGCCTGGCGGCGCACAATACGATGCGAGTGTGGTGGAATTGGTATACACATCAGACTTAAAATCTGACGGCCGCAAGGCTATGCGGGTTCAAGTCCCGCCACTCGCACCAAAGCACCCACCAACGAGGAAGAGACGTCCGTGGAACAGGCCCTGATCAACATGCTGCGTATGCAGGACAGGATGAACACCCGGGTGCACGAGCAATGGGTGGCGCAGGACTTCGAATGGTACCGGGCCGTGTGGATCGAGTGCGGCGAGCTGATCGAGCACTACGGCTACAAGTGGTGGAAGAAGCAGGAGCCCGAGATGGAGCAGGTGCGGCTCGAGGTGATCGATATCTGGCACTTCGGCATGTCGGCGCTGTTTCGCGAGGGCCGCAGTATCGAGGACATCGCGGCCGAGATGGCGGCGGATATCGCTACCTACGAGGAGACCGGCGCCGGCGTGCGCGAGGCCACCGAGGCGCTGGCGCTGCATGCGCTGCAGACGAAGAGTTTTTCCCCGGTGCGCTTCTGGGCGCTGATGCACGCATCGGGCCTGAATTTCGACAGCCTGTACAGTGCCTACGTCGGCAAGAACGTGCTCAACTTCTTCCGCCAGGACAACGGCTACAAGGAAGGCACCTACGTCAAGAACTGGGGCGGCCGCGAGGACAACGAGCACCTGGTGGAGCTGGTGTCGCCGCTGGACAAGTCCGCGGCGGATTTCGCCGACCAGGTGTACCAGGCGCTACAGGGCCGCTACCGTGAACTGGTGGCCGGGTAGCAGACCCGCCCGATGAGCGCCGTCGAGGGCAAGCTCTCCACCACCGCGCTGGCCAAGAAGCTGGATATCCCTGTCCAGCAGTTGTTTGCCACCCTGAAGGACTACGGCTGGATCAAGCGCGTGGGTGAGAACTGGGTGCTCACGCCCAAGGGCGAGTTCGAGGGCGGCAGTTACCACAAGAGCCAGCGCTTCGGTTCCTACATCGTCTGGCCGCAGCACCTGGACCAGCACCCGCTGCTGTCGGCCATCGAGTCCAACCAGCGCATCACCGCCTCCTCGATGTGTCGCTACTTCCCGCGCCTGGACGCGCGCCAGATCAATCGCGCCCTGGCCGAGCTCGGCCTGCAGCGCCACAGTATCCTCGGCTGGGAGCTGAGCGAGCGCGGCAAGGCGCTGGGCGGGCAGCAGGAGGAGAGCAAGAACAGCGGCGCCTACTACGCCACCTGGCCCCACGAAATCATCGACGATCCGGTCGTGCAGCGCGAGCTGAGCCGGCAGTCGGACCAGCTGGCGCCGCCGCTGGAAGGGCCCGACGTAGAGCCCGACCTGTTCGCGGAAGGGCAAGGCCCCGCGGCGCACAACGTCGGTATCGACGGCCACGTCCTGTCGTCGCGGCTGCACACGCGCGTGTGTAACTGGCTGTACTTCGCGCAGCTGGCCCACGCCTGCCAGCGCGCGCTGCCGGTGGAGGAAACCCTCTACGCCGATTTCTACGTACCCGAGGGCAACGTCTACATCGACTGTTGGGAGGAGAACGTGCCGGCCGGCGAGTTGTCCGACCGCCTGGCGCGCCGCGAGGTCTACCGCAGGCTGGAGCTGCGCTACATCGAGATCAACGCCGATGACGAGCAGCGCCTGGACGAGGTCCTCGGCCGCGGGCTGCTCAACTTCGGTATTCGCCGCTAGGGGCGGCTGATCGCGTTCGCCCGCCCGGCGCTCAGCGGCGCCGCAGCACAACGCCGCATTCCATGTGCTGCGTGTAGGGAAACTGGTCGAACAGCGCGAGGTGGCTGACCGTGTGCGTGCGGTGCAGCACGACCAGGTTCTGCGCCAGCGTCTGCGGATTGCACGAGATGTACAGGATCGCGTCGAATCCCGCCGCCATGGCCACCGTCTGCTCGTCCAGGCCCGCCCGCGGCGGGTCCACGAACAGTGTGCGCAGGCCGAACTGCGCCAGCGGCCGCGGCAGCTCCGCCAGGCGACGAAACTCTCGCTTGCCCGCCATCGCCTCGCTGGTCTCCTCGGCGGACAGGCGCACCAGGTGCACGTTGTCGATGCCGTTCTCGTCGAGATTGAAGCGCGACGCCCGGGTTGACGACTTGGCCACCTCGGTGGCGATCACGCTGCCGAAGTGCCGCGACAGCGGCAGGGTAAAGTTGCCGTTGCCGCAGTACAGCTCCAGCAGGTCACCCGGGGGCAGCTCGCCGGCGCGGGCGCAGGCCCATTCGAGCATGTGGGTATTGACGCGCGCGTTGGGTTGCGTGAAGGACTGCTCGTACTGCCGGTAGTGGTATGCGGTGCCGTCGACGCTCAGCGTTTCGCGCACGTAGTCATCGCCCAGCACGAGCTTCTGCTTGCGGCTCCTGCCGATAATCGACAAGCTGCCCGCGTGTGCCTGCAGCTCCGTCCTGAGCCGCGTCGCGGCCGCTCCCCAGTCGTCCTCTAGCGGGCGGTGATAGATGAGGGTGACCAGCACCTCGCCGGCCAGGGTGGCGAGAAACTCCACCTGGAACAGCTTGCGGCGCAGGGTCGGGCAGGGGCGCAGCCGCTCGAGCAGCCGCGGCATCAGCGCCTGGATCTGCGGGTCCGCGATCGGGAACCGGCTGATGGGCACCGGGGTTTTCGGGTCCCGGGGCCGGAACATCACGTAGTCCAGCGCATCGCCGTCGTGCCACACGCGAAATTCCGCGCGCATGCGAAAGCCCGTCGGCGGCGAGGCAAACACCTCGGGGGGCGGGGGCTCGCAGGGCGCGAGCAGCTCGCACACGGCGGCGACCTTGGCGTCCAGCAGTGCCTGGTAGTGGTCAGGTTGTACGGCGGACAGCGGCATTAACCGAGCCTGCTCCTGTCCCGCTCCCGCCACAGCTGCTGCGCACGCCCCGCGGCCTGCTCGTGGGTCAGGTGCGGCTCCAGCAACGCCAGCGCGGCGCCGAGCGTGGCCAGGGTTGCATCGCGGCCGTAGCGATCGTCGCGCTCTGCGCGCCACAGGTTGCGCAGGGGGTCGACCGACGGCGCCGCCACCGGCGTCGCGCGCTGGTCGATGCTGCGCGGCAGCTCCGCGTCCTCGAACTGCCCGGATCTCAGGGTGAACATCCGCGTGTCGGCATGGGGCTTGACCTCGATCTCGCCGCTCTCGCCCTTGAAGACCAGCGCCGCGGGCTGCTCGAGCAGCTGGTCCGCCTGCTGGTGAATCGCCGCGTAGGCGGGGTGAAAGATGCTCTGGATGCTGGCCGGGGCCGCCAGCGGGTTGAGCAGGCGCGTCAGGGTGTTGACCGGTGAGCGCAGGCCGAACAGCGGGCGCAGGTTGATGATGTCGTCCAGCGCAGGGCAGAACCGTTGCAGCGGCATGTAGCACAGTCGCGTTGCGTCCAGCGCCTGCGCCGCCTCATCCCAGTCGCGCACCACCGGCAGATCGAGCTGCGCAAAGGACTCCTGGGTGTACAGGCGCCCCGGGGTATGGCCGCTGGCGCCGTGCACGAAGACGCGGTAGCCCGCGTCCGCCAGCAACAGCATGCTCAGGATGTACCAGGGGTGCTGGTGTTTCTTGCCGGCGTAGCTGGACCAGTCGAGGTCGGCGGCAAGATCGGGCGGCGGTTGCAGCATGCTGTCGCGGCAGGCCTCGACGAAGCCCGCGATTTCCTCCGCCGACTCCTCCTTCACCCGCAACAGCATGAGGAATGCGCCCAGCTGCACGTCCTGCGCCTCGCCCCGCAGGATCATTCCGAAGGCCTCGCGCGCCTCAGCGCGGGTCAGGTCGCGCGTGCCCGTGCGGCCCTTGCCGAGAATGCGCACGAAGCGCGCGAAGGGGTGTTCCTGGTCCGCGCCTGCCATCGTCAGAGGCAGTTTTCAGGCTTTGGCAGCCCGGCGATCTTGCTGCCGAGCTTCGCCGGTGAGCCGGGAAACAGTGACATGAGGTAGACGCTGCGCCCTTTCTCGGCGCCGAGATTCAGCGCGCAGTACTTGACCAGTGCGCGCATGGCGGGCGAGCTGTCGAACTCGTCGTAGTACTGGCGCAGCAGCTCGATAATCTCCCAGTGCGCGTCGGTCAGCGTGATCTGTTCCGACTGCGCGATCTGCGCTGCCACCTCGCGGTCCCAGTCCCCCAGGTCGCGCAGGAAGCCCTCGCCGTCGAAGTGTGCCGCGCCGAGCATGTCAGTGCCAGGCCATGTGGCGCGCGCAGCGCTCGGTGAGCGTCACGAAACCGGCCATGTCGATGCGCTGGAACTTCTCGTCTGCCACCACGCCCGCCGTGGCCGCGTCGTCCGCCAGGATGTACAGCTCGGCGCCGCTACCCGCCAGTGCCGCGGCCATGTCGGAGCCTGCCACCGCCGCGTAGACGCCATCGCCCAGGAGCAGCAGCGCGTCCTGGGCGCGCAACAGGCGCAGGCAGTCCTCGGCGGCGGCCGAGGCGGGCGTTGCGTTGAGGGTATGCAGCACCAAGGTCAGAAACCCAGCACGTGGTCGTGCTGTGCCAGCAGTTGCTGCATCGCGGCGCTATCGAGCGGCTCGGTGGGCAGGGGTGCGTCCGCCGGGTCGAGCCGGTAGCGCGCGGCGGCCTCGAGGTCGAGGTATACCTTGTCGATATCG
>JAWVYG010000299.1:0-4723 GCA_033722815.1 Halioglobus sp. | reverse complement strand
GAGATCGTGTTCGCCGCCACGAGAGCGGGGCTGCGCTACACCCCCATCAACCGCTACCTCAGTGCCGAGGAGATCGCCTACATCGTCGATGACTGCGAGGCCGGGGCCCTGCTGGGCGATGCCCGCTTCGGCGACCTGATGCAGCAGACGGCGCAGCGCTGCCCGCGGGCCACGACCCGGTTGGCAGTGGGCGGCAGCATCGACGGCTTCGAGGATTACGCGGACGCCCTGGACGACCAGGACGGCGCCGACATCGACGATCCGCAGCTGGGCGCACGCATGCTCTATACCTCCGGCACCACCGGCAGGCCCAAGGGCGTGGTGCGCCGGCCCAACTATTCGACGCGCCTGGAAGCGATCAACGACGCGCCGCAGTACCGCCCCGGCGGCGTGCACATGAACCTGTGCACCGGCCCCTACTACCACGGCGGCCCGTTGACGTTCTCGCTGCAGATGCCGCTGAGCCAGGGCGTCGGCATCGTCATCATGGAAAAGTGGGACGCGGAGCAGGCGCTACGCCTGATACAGCAGCACCGCATCACCCACACGCACATGGTACCGACCATGTTCCACCGCCTGCTGCGACTGCCGCCGCAGGTCAGGGCGAAATACGACGTTTCCTCCATGCAGTACATCCTGCACGGCGCGGCGCCCTGCCCCGTAGCCAGCAAGCGCGGCATGATGGACTGGTTCGGGCCCATCCTGTGGGAGTACTTCGCCGCCACCGAGGGTTCGGGCGCCTCCTGCAGCCCGCAGCAGTGGCTGCGCAAGCCGGGGACCGTCGGCCTGCCCCCATCGCGGGATCACGTGCGCATTCTCGACGACGACGGCGAGCCTCGCGCACCGGGCGAGGTCGGCAACATCTACCTCAAGGGCGATGGCGAACTGGACTTTCGCTATCACGGCGACCCGCAGAAGACGGAGGCGGCGCACCGGGGCGCCTACTTTACCGTGGGCGATATCGGCTACCTGGACGAGGACGGCTTCCTGTTCATCACCGACCGCAACGCCAACGTGATCATCTCCGGCGGCGTGAACATCTACCCCGCCGAGGTCGAGGCGATCCTGCTCGAGCACGAGGCGGTAAAGGATGCGGCGGTTGTGGGCGTACCCGACGAGGAATGGGGCGAACAGGTGAAAGCCATCGTACAGGTCGCCCAGCTACCGCGGGACGCGGATGCGCTGGCGAGCGACCTGATCGCGTTTAGCCGCGACAGGATCGCGCACTTCAAGTGCCCGCGCAGCGTCGAGTTCGTCACCGACCTGCCCAGGGACGACAACGGCAAGCTGTATCGCAGAAAACTGCTGCAGCAGCGACGGGGCGTCGGCGCCCGGGCCGCGGGGTCCTGAGGCACGACCGCGCCCGGCGAGCGCCAAACAGCCTGTCACACCGCTCAGTTGCCCTCGTATACCGCGTCGCTCTTTTCCAGCATCGCCGTCATTGCCCGCCGGTGATCCTCGCTGTGGTGGCAGCTCGCCTGGAAGCTGGCGCTCATGTCCAGCAGGTCGGCGAGCTCCAGGCGCCGCGCCGCCTGCATCAGGCGCTTGCTCATGCGCAGGGCCTGTGGCGGTTTCGAGGCGAAGTCCGCGGCCAGCGCCTGCGCCCTGGACAGTAGCTCCTGCGCTTCCACCACTTCCAGCAACAGGCCCAGCGCCAGCGCCTCATCGGCGTCGATGACCCGGCCGGAGAAGGTCAGCTCCGCGGCGCGCTGGTAGCCCACCAGGCGCTGCAGGAACCAGGCGCCGCCGTCGCCCGGTATCAGGCCGAGGTTGATGAAGGTTTCGCCGAAGCGTGTGGCGGCGGTACCGATGCGTATGTCGCACATGCAGGCCAGGTCGAAACCGGCGCCGATCCCGGGCCCGTTGACCGCGGCAATCACCGGCACCTCGACGCGCTGCATGGCCAGCGTCATGCGCTGGATGCTGTGGCGGTAGCCCTCGGCGATCGCCGCGGGGCCGCCGGCGAAGATACCCCTGCCCTCGCGGATGTCCTTGACGTTGCCGCCGGCGCTGAATGCGCGGCCGGCGCCGGTGAGCACCAGGGCGCGCACATCGGGTGTGGCGTTGACCCAGTCCACGGTACGGCAGATGTCCTCGACCAGCTGCGTGCCGGTCAGTTCGTTGCGCACGTCGTCGCGATTGAGCGTCAGTGTTGCGACATATTCATCCAGTATCAGCTCGGCGTCTGCCGTGGCGGGTTTTGCGTTCATGGGGCGTACCTGGTTGGCCTGCGATGCCACGAGTATAGCGCCGCAGCCAAAGCGGGGGCGAGTAGCACAACGCCACGTGGGACCGCGATTAGCGCTGCGCGACAGGCCGGGAAGCTTCGCCGCGCTTCATGTATCATCCCATGAACCGGCAGCGGTAGCGCGCCGGATTACCACTAACGCTGAAGGAGGCGCGCAATGGCCGGCCTGTGGTTTGAGGAATTCGAGGATGACATGGTGTTCGAGCACGAGTTGTCACGCACCGTGACCGAGGCGGACAACATGTGGTTCTGCAATGCCACGCTGAACAACCAGCCGCTGCATATCGACTACCACCACGCCGCGCAGACCGAGTACGGCAAGCCGCTGGTGAACAGCCTGTTCACCCTGGGCCTGGTGATCGGCATGACGGTGAATGACACCACCCTGGGCACAACGGTGGCCAACCTGGGCATGAGCAGCACGACCTTTCCGGCGCCGGTATTCTTCGGCGACACGATTCGCGCACGCACCACCGTCATCGGCAAACGCGCCAGTAGCAGCCGCCCCGGCCAGGGTATCGTGAATTTCAGGCACGAAGGCATCAACCATGAGGGCGTGGTGGTCTGCGTCACCGAACGCGCCGCGCTGATGCATGGCCGGCCGGCCCGGGACAACGGGTAGGTAGGGCGACCGTGGCCAACCTGGGCGAGGCGAACATGACCCTGTTCGACCAGGACGAGGACCTGCTGGCGATACGCGAGGGCGTGCGCAACGTATGCGCACAGTTTCCCGACGAGTACTGGCGCGAGCGCGACGCGGATGGGCGCTTCCCGGAGGAGTTCCACCGCGCCATGGCCGAGGGCGGCTGGCTGGGTATCACCATGCCGCAGGCCTTCGGCGGCCAGGACCTCGGCGTGGCCGAGGCGGCGATGATGATGCACGCGGTCGGTAACGGCGGCGGTGCCATGGCCGCGGCCTCTGCCATCCAGATCAACCTGTTCGGCCCCCATCCCATCCTGCTGTTCGGCACAGACGCCCAGAAGGAGCGCTGGCTGCCGGAACTGGTGCGCGGCGAGCAGAAAGTGGCCTTCGGCGTGACCGAGCCCAATGCCGGGCTCGACACGACCAGCATCACTACCTTCGCCGAGAAGGTCGATGGCGGCTGGCGCGTCAACGGGCGCAAGATATGGACGACCACGGGCCAGGTGGCGACGAAGTACCTGCTGCTGTGCCGCACCGCGAAGAAGGAGGACTGCGAGAAGCGTACCCAGGGCATCTCCCTGTTCTACACCGACTTCGACCGCGAGCGGATGGAGGTGCAGCGCATCCCCAAGATGGCGCGCAAGGCCGTCGACTCCAACATGGTGTTTATCGACGACCTGTTCATCCCGGACGACGACCTCATCGGCGAGGTCGGCGAGGGCTTTCGCTACATCCTCACGGCGATGAACGCCGAGCGCGTGATCATCGGCTCGGTGGCCGTCGGCCTGGGCATGGATGCGCTGAGCCGCGCCGCCGGCTATGCGCGGGAGCGCGAGGTGTTCGGGCGGCCCATTGGTATGAACCAGGGCATCCAGCACCCGCTGGCGCAGAACTGGATGCAGCTGGAAGCGGCCTGGTTGATGTGCCAGAAGGCCGCGCGGCTGTACGACGCGGGCGCGAGTTGCGGCGCCGAGGCGAATGCGGCCAAGTACCTCGGCGCCGAGGCGGGTTACGCGGCGGCGGAGCGCGCGCTGCTCACCCACGGCGGGATGGGCGTGGCGAAGGAGTACAATGTCGAACGCCTGTTCCGCGAGGCCATGATCATGCGCATCGTGCCGGTCTCCGAGCAGATGATCATGAACTACATCGGCGAGCACGTGCTCGACATGCCCAAGTCCTACTGACTGCAGCAGGGCATGCAACGGCGACGCGGCCGAGATGACCGCGGGCAAAAACCGGTAGACAGACAGCTCTCCGGCCAGACAGGAAAACGAACGATGAACCGATCCTACTTGTTTATTCCCGGCGACAGCGAGAAGAAGCTGGGCAAGGCGCAACAGCTGGGCGCCGACGCGGTGATACTGGACCTGGAGGATGCCGTCGCCGAGGGCGCCAAGGTGCAGGCGCGCGAGCTGGTGCGGGATTACCTGCTGGCCAACCGCGACGGTAGCACCTGCGAACTGTGGGTGCGGGTCAACGCCCTGGATACACCCCACACCCTGGCAGACCTGGTGGCGGTCGTACCCGGCGCGCCCGCGGGGATTTTCCTGCCCAAGCCGCGCCACGGCGAGGATGTCAGGACGACCTGTAACTACCTCAGCGCGCTGGAACAGGAGCATGGCCTGACACCGGGAAGTATCAAGATCATGAGCCTCGCCGAGTCCGCGATCGGCGCGCTGAACTTCCCCACGTTCGTCGATAGCTCACAGCGACTGTCCGTCTTCACCTGGGGCGCGGAAGACATGGCTGCGGACCTCGGCGCGACCACCAACGTCGACGCCGACGGCCGGCACTTCGACGTGCACCGGATGAACCGCGCCAGCTGCCTGTTG
>JAWVYG010000298.1:0-4724 GCA_033722815.1 Halioglobus sp. | reverse complement strand
GGCCCTACGACGGCAAGGCTGCCACCGTGGGCAACGGCGTCATGGCGGCCATCCGCTGCGACTCCCAGGACCTGGTCAAGGCGCTCCACGCCAGGGCCCTCGAGCTGGGCGGTACCGACGAGGGCGCGCCCGGGGACCGGGGCGATGGCTTCTATGCCGGCTACTTCCGCGACCCCCAGGGCAACAAGTTGAACGCCTTCTGCCTGGGTTGAGCGGCTGCCCGCCAGTCACGGGCAGGGCCATAGCTGGCCGTGCGGGGTAAAGTCCCTGTATAGAGCAGGGCCTCGGTTGACATAATATGCTATTCGTAGTTTCTGCCCTGATTAATTACGAATTTCGCTTCCACTGTGACATATTACCGGATATGATTGGCGCCCTCTCAGTATTGAAGCGAGAAGCGCGTCTATCCCCATGTCCGCAGAAAACTACCAGGCGCGTACCCTGCCGCAGGTGGTCGAGCAGGCCGCCGCGACCTTCGGCGACCGGGTTGCCGTCACCGATGGCGACGTCAACCTCACCTACCGGGAGCTGAACGAGGCGCGCATCGACAGTGCCCGGGCCTTCCTCGCGGCGGGCCTGGAGAAGGGCGACCGCATCGCCATCTGGGCGCCGAACATCTACCAGTGGATTGTGGCCGCGATCGGCGCGCAGAGCGTCGGCGGTGTGCTCGTTCCCATGAACACGCGCTACAAGGGTAGCGAGGCGGCTTACATCATCCAGTCGAGCGGCGCGCGCATGTTGTTCACCGTCGGCGAGTTCCTCGGCGTGTCCTACCCGGGCATGCTGGCTGACCAGTCCGTTCCCAGCATCGAGAAGATCGTGACCCTGAGCGGCGCGGCCGACGGCTGCGAGACCTGGCGGGACTTCCTCGCCAGCGGCGCACAGGTCGCTGCCGAAGACGTCGCGCAGCGCGCGGCCCAGGTGACGCCCGACGACACGCTGGACATCCTGTTCACCTCCGGCACCACCGGCAACCCCAAGGGCGTTGTGACCTGCCACGGGCAGAACATTCGCACCTTCGAGAACTGGACTTCCACCATCGGGCTGCGCAGCGATGACAACTATTTGATCATCAGCCCCTTCTTCCACTCTTTCGGTTACAAGGCCGGCTGGCTCGCGGCGATCCTGTGCGGGTCGCGCATCCTGCCCGTGCTGGAATTCGACCTCGACGCCGTCATGGCGCAGATCGAGAAGGAAAAGGTCTCCATGCTGCCGGGGCCTCCCACGATCTACCAGTCCATGCTGGCCCACCCCCGGCGCGCCGAGTACGACCTGTCCAGCCTGCGCCTGTCTTCCACCGGCGCCGCCCCCGTGCCGGTGGAACTGGTACGGCAGATGCGCGAGGACCTGGGGTTCGACGTGGTCGTCACCGCCTACGGCCTGACCGAGTGCTGCGGTGTGGTGACCATTTGCCGCCCCGAGGACAGCGCGGAGATCATCTCGCACTCCTCGGGCCGGGCGATGGACGGCGTGGAGGTAAAACTGGTGGATGCGCAGGGCGATGAAGTGGCGCGCAACACCGACGGCGAGATCTGGTGCCGCGGCTTCAACGTGATGCAGCACTATTTCAACAACCCCGAGGCGACGGCGGACACCATTACCGCCGACGGCTGGCTGAAGACCGGCGACGTCGGTGTGATGGACGACGACGGCTATGTCCGCATCACGGGCCGCATCAAGGAGATGTTTATCGTCGGCGGCTTCAACTGCTACCCGGCGGAGATCGAGAACACGCTGTGCGACATGCCGGGCATCGCCCGCGCCGCGGTGATGGGGATTCCCGATGAGCGCATGGGGGAGGTCGCCCGCGCCTACCTTGTCCGTGAGGGCGGCGCCGCTGTCGACGAGGCGGCGGTGATCGCCTGGTCGCGCGAACATATGGCGAACTACAAGGTGCCGCGCTCCGTGATCTTCCTGGACGAACTGCCCCTGAACGCCGCGGGCAAGGTGGACAAGGCCGTGCTTGCCGCGCGGGGGGACGAATGAACGACCTGGCCGCGGCCGGCGGCATGCAGCACATCGACCTGGACGCCACCGACCAGGCGATCATCGACCTGTTGCGCGAGGACGGACGCATGCCTTACCGGTCCATCGCCAGGGCCCTGGACATCGCGGAGAACACGGTGCGTTCGCGCATTCGTCGCATGGAGGAGTCCGATACCATGCGCGTTGTCGCGGTCACCGACATCGAGGCGGCGGGCTACAGCATGCTGCTGGCCGTCGGCGTGCAGGTCGAGGGGCGTTCCCCGGAAGACGTGGCGCGTGAACTGGCGGCTATTCCCGAGGTGTTTTCGGTCAACGTCGTGGTGGGCTCGCAGGACATCGAGATACTCGTGGTGGCCCGCGACCAGGCGGAGCTGTCCGACCTGATCAGCGCGCGGCTCGGTGCAGTGGCAGGTGTGCGCAGGCTCACCCCGGCGCTCGCGCTGGACGTACTGAAAAACCAGCCGGACTGGGTGCCGTTCCATGCGTCGTAAGCTCGACAGTACCGACAGCGCCATCGTCGAACGCCTGTCGCGCGACGCGCGGGTGAGCAACCGCGAGATTGCCGAGGAACTGGGCGTGACCGAGGGTACCGTGCGCGCCCGGGTCAAGCGCATGGAGCAGGACAAGCTGATCCGCATCACCGCGGTCACCAACATCGACCGTTTCCGCGACGCCGCGCTGGCCTACATCTGGGTGGAGGTGGAGCGCAGCGAACAGACGCGGCGGGTGGCCGAGGCAATGGCGGACATTGCCGAGCTGGGATTCGTCGGCGTCATGCTCGGCCGCTCCGACATCCTCGGCATCACCATGGTGCGCAACGCGGAACACCTGGCGGAGTTCGTACACAAGCGCATCAGCACCATCGAGGGCGTGCGTGGTACCCAGAGCACGCTGGGCGCCAATTTTGTAAAACACGATTACCGCATGGCGCGGATCGTGCACTGACAACGCGGTTACTGTTTATTGAACACGAGAAGGAACAGCGCATGAACAAGCAGATGACAGCGGCGCAGGTCGTCGCCCAGCTGAAGGACGGCATGACCATCGGCATCGGGGGCTGGGGCCCGCGGCGCAAGCCGATGGCGCTGGTGCGCGAGATACTGCGCTCGGACCTGAAGGACCTCACCATCGTCTCCTACGGCGGCGCCGACGTAGGCATGCTGTGTGCGGCGGGCAAGGTGAAGAAAGTCGTCTTCGCCTTCGTGTCGCTGGATTTCATTCCGCTGGAGCCCTACTTCCGCATCGCGCGCCAGACCGGTGCGATCGAGGTGATGGAAGTCGACGAGGGCATGATGCTGCTGGGCCTGCGCGCCGCGGCCTGGGGGCTGCCCTTCATCCCCACGGAGGTCGGCCTGGGCACCGATATCATTGCGAAGAATCCCGCTATCAAGCTGGTCGACAGCCCCTACGATGACAAGGAGTGGGTCGCCATGCCGGCGCTGCACCTGGATGTCTCGCTCATTCACGCGGACAGGGCCGATGCCCGCGGCGTGTGCCAGATCGCCGGACCGGATCATTACATGGACGACTGGTACGCCCGCGCCGCGGACAAGACCTTCGTCTCCTGCGATGAGCTCGTGGACACGGAGTATTTCCACGACCCCGCCCAGGCGCGACTGGTGCACTGGGAGCGCGCGGCGACGACCGGGGTCATCCCCATCGCCGGCGGCGCCCACCCCACCTCGTGTACGCCCCTGTATGGCTTCGACGTGCCCCACTTCAAGGTCTATGCCGCATCTGCCAGGGGGGAGGGCGGTTTCCAGGGCTACCTCGACAGTTTCCTCGGGGCGAACGAGGACGAGTACCAGCAGAACGTCGGCGGCCTCGACGCCATTCGCGCGATCGAGCTGCCCACCTACTAACCGGCCCAGGAGTAACAGATCATGACCGCAGCAACAGACTACAGCCTGGCCGAACTCTGCATCGTCGCCGCCAGTAAAGCGTTTGAGAACGACGGCGAGGTGCTGGCCACCGGAATCGGGGTGATCCCGCGCCTGGCGGCGAGCCTGGCCATGAAGACCAGCAACTCCGACCTGATGATGACGGACTCCGAAGCCTGGATGCTCAGCGAGCCGAATCCGCTGGGCAAGCGCGGCGACGACTTCGTGCCCGCTACCGAAAGCTGGATGGGGTTCTCGCGCATCTTCGACAACGTCTGGTCCGGCAGGCGCCACGCCATGCTCGGCCCGACCCAGATCGACCGCTTCGGCCAGTCCAATACCTCGGCACTCGGCGGCACCTACGAGCAGCCCAAGGTGATGATGCTGGGCGCGCGCGGGTTTCCGGGCAATTCCATTTCCCACCCCAACAGCTTTTTCGTGCCGTCACACAACACGCGCGTGTTCATGGAGGGCGAGTGCGACTTCGTCTCCTCCATCGGTTACAACCCCGAGCGCCTGCCGAAGGGGCACAGCCTGGATGACATCGACATACGCCTGGTGGTGACCGACCTGTGTGTGATGGACTTCGGCGGGCCGGACCACCAGATTCGCCTTGTGTCACTGCACCCGGGCATCACCGCGGAGCAGGTGCAGGTAAACACCGGCTACCCGGTGCACATTCCCGCTGACGTGCCGACGACCGTCGCGCCGACGCAGACGCAGCTGGACCTCATCGCCGCGCTTGACCCGCACAACCAGCGGGCGGCGCAGATCAAGGACAACCCGAAGGGGGACCGTTCCTGAGCGGAGGCACGGCAATGCTTGAAACGCGACTGACAGAACTGCTCGGCTGCAAGT
>JAWVYG010000297.1:0-4730 GCA_033722815.1 Halioglobus sp. | reverse complement strand
GCGGCGCGCCGTCAGCCGTTGCGAGATTCTGGCTGCGGTGACGGGCCGCATTCAGCAGGCGAACCTGCAGCGATTCTGCAGCGAGAAAACCGCATCGACTGGCCCGACGGCGGCAGGGCTTCACGGCGAGTATCTTGGCCTTCCGAGCGGTGAAGCCCAGCCGCCGTCGGGCCCACCACGCGCTCTCCCCGCCTGGGGCTACCGGGTAAATCGCAACTACCCTGGTACCCGCGTTACTTCAACGCCGCGTACACGATGTTCTCGAGCTGGCCGCGGAAGTCGAAGGTGCTGGAGGGCATCAGCTGGGTCATGAAGAGGACGATGAGTTCCTCGGCGGGGTCCACCCAGAACAGGGTGCTGGCGAGGCCGCCCCAGTAGAAGGTGCCGGCGCTGGCCGGGTGGCCGTTGCGCACCGGGTCGATGAGGCGGGCGAAGCCCAGGCCGAAGCCGACGCCCTCGTAGGCGGACTCGCTGAAACTGCCGGTGGCGTAGGCCGACATGTCGGCGCCGCCGGGGATATGGTTGCGCGTCATGTACTCCAGCGTGCGTGGGCCGATGATGCGCACGCCGTCGAGGCTGCCGCCGCCGAGCAGCATGCGGCAGAAGCGGTAGTAGTCGCCGACCGTGGAGATGAGCCCGCCGCCGCCGGAGTGGAAGCTGCGCTCGCGGTAGTGGCTGTCCTGGCCGTCGTCGTGCAGCACCATCTCCTTCTGCAGGTTGCGCTCGTAGCAGGAGGCGAAGCGGTCCGTCTTGTCCGGGCTGATCTCGAAGGCCGTGTCGTGCATGCCGAGCGGCTCGAAGATGGCGCTGTTGAAGTAGTCCGGCAGGCTCTGCCCGCTGATCACCTCGACCAGGTAGCCGAGCACATCCGTGGACAGCGAGTAGTTCCAGCGCTCGCCGGGTGAGAACTCCAGCGGCAGGCGCGCGAGCTGCTCGATCATGTCTTTCAGCGTGTAACCCGGCGCCGGGCGTCCCACCTGCTCCTTGCGGTAGGCGTAGTCGATGTTGCTGGCGCGCATGAAGTCGTAGGTGAGACCGGAGGTGTGCATGAACAGGTCGCGCACCGTCATGGGCCGCGCCGGCGGTTCCGTGGCAAACAGCGGCCAGGACCCGGCCTTGTACACGCCGAGGTTGCGCCACTCGGGGATGAAGCGGTGCACCGGGTCGTTGAGGCTGAACAGGCCCTGCTCGTGCAGCGTCATCAGCGCCAGCGAGGTGATGGGCTTGGTCATGGAATAGATGCGGAACAGCGTGTCCTCGGTCATCGGCGTGCCGCGTTCCATGTCGCGCTGCCCCTGTATGTCCAGGTAGCAGGCCTGCCCGCCGCGGGCGACCAGCGCGACGCTGCCGGGAATCTTGCCCGGGTCGACATAGCGGCTCTTCAGGTGCTCGCCGATTCGCGCCAGCTGGGCGCTGTCCATGCCAACCGTCTCCGGTGTCACCAGTTCAATCAATGCTCTCTCCAAACTCTGTCGCGGCGCAAACGGGCGACATTGATACCGGCTGCGCCGGCAAAAGGCAAGCGAGCAAGGTCAGGCCAGGGCGGCGGCGACACGGCGGCGCAGTGCGGGGACCACCTGCTCCTCGAACCACGGGTTGCGCCGCAGCCACAGCGTGTTGCGCGGCGACGGGTGCGGCAGCGGCAGGAAGCGCGGGGCGAAGTCCGCGAAGCGCTGCACGCGCTGCGCCAGCGTCTCCTTCGAGGCGCCGAGGTAGTAGTTCTGGGCATAGCTGCCCACCAGCAGGATCAGCGCCAGGTGCGGCATGTGCGCGAGCAGCGGCGCATGCCACTTCGGTGCGCAGGCGGGCGGCGGTGGCAGGTCGCCGGACTTGCCGCGCCCCGGGTAGCAGAAGCCCATGGGCACGATGGCGATACGCGACTCGTCGTAGAACTGCTCGCGGTCCATGTCCAGCCAGCCGCGCAGCCGCTCGCCGCTGGGGTCGTTCCAGGGAATCCCCGTGGCATGCACCTTCGTGCCCGGCGCCTGGCCTACGATCAACACCCGCGAGGTGGCGCTGGCGCGCAGCACCGGGTTCGGCCCCAGCGGAAGGGACGCCTCGCAGTGGCGGCAGGCGCGAACCGCCGCCAGCAGTTCGCCCAGGGGCAGCGTATCCCCTGTCGTCATCGAATTGCCCCTTTTTCGCCGGTTTGCGACCTGTTCCGCATTCGCACACTCGTAAATGTCCACTATATGGGCAGATTATTGCCCGGCTGAGCGCTCTCTTGCTACCATCGCGCCTTTCGTTGAACCCCCGTAACTGTGCCCCGACGGAGTCACCATGAGCCGCCCCTCCCTGTTTGACCTGGAAAACCACGCGGACTTCATCCAGCGTCATATCGGGCCGACCAAAAAGCAGCAGCAGCGCATGGCGCGGGCCATCGGCTACGACTCGCTGGACGCGCTGATCGACGATACCGTACCCGGTTCGATTCGCCGCGAGCAGCCCATGAACCTGCCCGGCGCGCGCTCGGAACGGGACGTCACCGCGCGCCTGAAGGAAATTGCCGCACAGAACGTGGTCAACCGCTCGTTTATCGGCATGGGCTACCACGACACCTGCACGCCCCCGGTGATCCAGCGCAACGTGCTGGAGAATCCCGGCTGGTACACCGCCTACACACCCTACCAGCCGGAGATATCCCAGGGGCGGCTGGAGGCGCTGCTCACCTTCCAGCAGATGATCCTCGACCTCACCGGCATGGACCTGGCCAACGCCTCCATGCTGGACGAGGCGACGGCCGCCGCCGAGGCCATGACGCTACTGCAGAGGGTGAACAAGAAAAACCGCTCCGGGGTATTCCTGGTCGCCGAGGACTGCCACCCGCAGACCATCGCCGTGGTGAAGACCCGCGCGGCGGCGCTGGACATCGAGGTGGTGGTGGGCGACCCGGCCGAGCTGGCCGGGCAGACCGACGCCTTCGGGCTGCTCGTGCAGTACCCGGGCACCTACGGCCATCTGCAGGACCTCACGCCCCTGATCGAGCAGGCCCACGGCAACAACACGCTGGTGGCGGTGGCGGCGGACATCATGGCCCTGCTGATGGTTCGGGCGCCCGGCTCCATGGGCGCCGACGTGGTGGTGGGCAACAGCCAGCGCTTCGGGGTGCCGATGGGCTTCGGCGGGCCCCACGCCGCGTTCTTCGCCACCCGCGACGCCTACAAGCGCTCCACCCCCGGCCGCATTATCGGCGTGTCAATCGACCGCCGGGAGAACCAGGCCCTGCGCATGGCGATGCAGACGCGCGAGCAGCACATCCGCCGCGAGAAGGCCACCAGCAACATCTGCACGGCGCAGGCGCTGCTGGCTATCATGGCGGCGTTCTACGCGATGTACCACGGTCCCGACGGGCTGCGCCTGATCGCCACGCGCATCCAGCGCCTGGCCTGCATACTGCGCGACGGGCTCGCCGAGGCGGGCTTCAGGCCCGACAATTCGTACTTTTTCGACACGCTGACCTACACGGTGGGCGACAGGCAGGGCGACATCGTCGCGCGCGCGCTGGAGCGCGGCATGAACCTGCGCGTCATAGGCGACGACCGGCTGGGGATCGCGCTCGACGAGACCACCACGGCGGCGGAAGTGGAAGACCTGCTGGAGATCTTCAGCGGCGACAGCACCGGCCCCCGGGCGGAGACCCTGGACGAGCAGGTGACCGAGAACGCCGGCATCCCCGACGAACTGCTGCGCGGACTCGACTACCTGTCGCACCCGCTGTTCAACGACTACCACTCCGAGACGGAAATGCTGCGCTACATGCGCTACCTGGAGGACAAGGACATCGCGCTGAACCGCGCGATGATCCCGCTGGGCAGCTGCACCATGAAGCTCAACGCGACCACGGAAATGCTCGCCGTGACCTGGCCCGAGTTTGCCGGCATGCACCCCTTCGCGCCGGGTGAACAGACTCGCGGCTATACCGAGCTGCTGCAGGAGCTGGAGCGCATGCTGCTGGAGTGCACCGGCTACGACGCGCTGTCCATGTAGCCCAACGCGGGATCCCAGGGTGAATACGCCGGGCTGCTGGCCATACGCCGCTACCACGAGAGCCGCGGCGACCACCAGCGCAACGTGTGCCTGATCCCCTCCTCCGCCCACGGCACCAACCCCGCGAGCGCGGCGCTGGCCGGCATGCGCGTGGTGATCGTGGAGTGCGACAGCATGGGCAACGTCGACCTGGCGGACCTGCGCGACAAGGCGCAGCGGCACGCCGACGACTTGTCCTGCATCATGGTGACCTACCCCTCCACCCACGGGGTGTTCGAGGAGTCGATCATCGAGCTGTGCGACATCGTGCACGAATACGGTGGCCAGGTGTACGTGGACGGCGCCAACCTCAACGCCCTGGTCGGCATCGCCGCACCCGGCAAGTTCGGCGCCGACGTGTCACACCTGAACCTGCACAAGACGTTCTGCATCCCCCACGGTGGCGGCGGCCCGGGCATGGGGCCGATCGGCGTGGGCGCGCACCTGCAGCCCTTCCTGCCCTCCAACCCCGTGGTACCGGTGCTGGGACTGCCGGCGGATAACGATGCCGTCTCCGCCTCCACCTGGGGCAGCGCGTCCATCCTGCCCATTTCCTGGGCCTATATCGCGCTGATGGGCGGCGCCGGCCTGACCGAGGCCACCGAGGTGGCGATCCTCAACGCCAACTACATCGCGCACCGCCTGAAGGACCACTACCCCGTGCTCTACACCGGCACCAGCGGCAACGTGGCCCACGAGTGCAT
>JAWVYG010000296.1:0-4749 GCA_033722815.1 Halioglobus sp. | reverse complement strand
CGGGACTGGCGTCCCTGAGCAACGCACAGGTCACGTCCCCTACGGGGTGACCAGGGCGACGCGTTGCGTCGCGGGATCCCTGCTTACGCTGAACCTGGCGTGGTACTCGACGCCGCCGACCTGCCAGCTGGCCACGTAGTCGCCGTAGGTGGCGCGCACGCTGGCCAGGCCTTCGGTGTCCGGTGAGAGGGTGGCGCGCGTACGCCAGCGATCGTTGAGCAGGGAGAACACCGCTTCCCCGTGCCGGGTGATATTGCGCTCATCGTCCCAGAAGCCGACGTCGAACTCGTCGCGCCCCGCCACCTTGTTCCAGGGGCCCCAGAACACGATCATCTCCACCGCCGGATGTCCCCACCACAGGCGCATCAGCGCCTCGGCCTGCGCGGCGCGCAGCTCGGGCTCCGGGGGGGAGATGAAGTTGGTCTCGGTCAGGTGAATGGGCAGGCCGGTCTCCGCCAGGATATCCAGCGCCTGGGCGTACTCATCTATCGGCGTGCGGCCGCTGATATCGAAGCCGGGATCGACGAAGGCGACCGTCGGTGCGAAGTGCGCCTGCTGCCCGAGGGCGTCGATCGGCACGCCCTCGGACAACAGTTGCAGCACGCGGTCGCGCACGTCCGCCGCGGTCGGCGAGTTGAAGCCGGTGAAGACCTCGACGATCCACTCGTTGAAGACCAGCGCCACGTCCGGGTCCGCCTCGCGCGCCCAGTGGAAAGCGTCGTTGACGATGCCCGGCCCGAGGCGGTCGATAAACCACTGGGCCAGCTGCTGCAGCGTCTCGTTGGTGACGTCCCAGTAGTCCAGCCGGCCGCGGTGGTGGCGCACGCTGTCCTGGATGAAGGACTTGAGGATCGCGCGCAGCTCTTCACGCTGTTGCGGTGTGAGTGACGTGGAGGGGAACATCTCCTCCGCCCACTTCGGCAGCGCGGCGCTCGACAGCGGCATGGGAATCCCCCACAGCAGCGTGTGGCCCTTGACGTCGAAGCCGTTGTCCTCGGCCCACTGCACGTTCTCGTCGGAGGCCTCGAAGCGGCGCTCCCCGGGCGCCGGCTCCACCCGCGCCCACTTGGCGTCGCTCTCCAGTACCGCGAGGGAGAAGTGCTCCGCCATGCGCGCGCCGAACCACTGCAGGTCGTCCTCGGGCAGGTTGCGAAAGCGCTTCAGTTCCAGCGGGAAACCGAAGGTGAAGCCGTGGCGCACCTGGGTGACGGTGATCTCGGTGTCGTGATCGATCCACAGCTGCAGCGGGGCCGAGCGCAGCCCGGCGGCGCGCGCATCCGCCGCCGCCACGACCTCGCGTTCGGCCGGCTCTAGCAGCCCCAGGTCAGCGGGGCGGCCCGCGGGCAGGTCCGGCAGGGCTGCCGGGCCCAGGGAGGCCTCGACCTGCGCAAAGCCAACGGGTGGCGAGCCGGGTATTCCCCGGTCGTTGCGGTCGGACAGGCACCCTGCCAGCAGCAGGCAGGCGCATGCCGACAGGGCGTTGAGCAGGTTGCGACGTTGCATGGATTTTCTCCGGCCGTGGAGCGCTCTCGCCAGTGCGCAGCCTACCATGCCGCAATATTTGACAGAATGTCAAAAATTGCTATAACAGGAGACAGATCGCAGCGCGGGGGCGCGACAGGCCATATGGCACCAATATGACACAAGGCAACGCCAGCGTTTTGAGGGACAAGTCGGGTCGCCACCTGGGCAGCCGCGCGCGCAAGACCCGGCAGCGCTTTCTCGACGCCACCGCCAAGCTGCTGGCCGAGCGCAGCATCCTGGAAATCTCGGTGACTGAGATCGCCAGGGAAGTCGACAGCGTGAGCAGCCTGTTCTACCACTACTTCGAGAGCGTCGAGGATGCCGCCCGGCATCTCGTGCGCGAGGCGGGCACCGAGATGCCCGCCATCGTCGAGCTGATCGACGGCAGCTGGGACGGCGATGAAGGGCTGCAGCGCGCCCGGGACCTGTCCCGCGCCTACCTCGAGCACTGGGAGCGCAACCACGGGGTCCTCTTGTTGCGCAACCAGGCGGCGGATCGCGGCGACCGCAAGTTCCTGGCGCTGCGGCGTCGGGCACTGGAGCCGCTGATCGACAAACTGACGGAGCTTATCAGCCAGGCGCAGGCGCAGGGCCAGGTCACCGCGGACCTGCACCCCTACCTGGCGGCCTCTGCCCTGGTGTCGATACTGGAGAAACTGTCCGCCTACGCGCGCTCGCTGCGCCAGTTCAACGCCGACAGGGACGACCTGGTCGATACCTGTGCGCGCATGATCTACAACACGGTCACCGGCCACTGAGTGTCCGGCGTACCGAACGTATAACCGACGCAACACCCGGAGGGTACAGAGAATGGGATTATTGGATGGCAAGGCGGCGGTAGTCACCGGTGCCGGGCGCGGCATCGGCAAGGGCCACGCGCTGCAGCTGGCCAAGGCCGGCGCCGGCGTGGTGGTCAATGACGTGGATGCCGACGTGGCGGCGGAAGTGGTCGAGGAGATCACCGGCTTCGGCGGCAAGGCAGTCGTCAACACGGACTCGGTCGCGGACAAGGCAGGCGCGGACGCCATCGTCGCCGCCTGCGTCGACGCCTTCGGCGGCATCGATGTCATGATGGCCAACGCCGGCATCGTGCGCGATCGCACCTTCCTGAAAATGACCGAGGAGGAATTCGACGCGGTCATGAACGTGCACGTGAAGGGCACCTTCCTGTGCCACCAGGCCGCGGCGCTGCAGATGAAGGAGCAGGGGCGCGGCGGTGTGCTGCTGTCGACGGTTTCCGCGGCCCACTTCGGCAACTTCGGCCAGACCAACTACGCCGGCGCCAAGGGCGCCATCGCCTCCATGACCTACACGCTGGCCATGGAACTTGCCCGCTACGGTATACGCGTCAACGCGCTATCCCCCTCGGGCACGACGCGCATGTCCGATACCTACATCGGGCCGGACGGCAAGAAGCACCCCATGCCCTACATCGACCCGGAGCTGAACGGGCCCGTGCTGGTGTACCTGTGCAGCGACGAGGGCAACTACATCTCGGGCCAGGTGTTCGGTACCGGCGGTGAGCGCATTACATTGCTGAGCCAGCCGAAGTACGGCCACACGCTGATCATGCCCGGCGGCTGGACGGTGGAGGAGGTGCAGAAAAACTTCCGCCAGAATTTCGGCGCCAGGCTTGAGCCGATCGGCATCACCAAGCCTCCCTATCCCTTCAGCGACGGCATCAATCCGCCGGAGCCGAAGTGAGCGGCGACGCTGCACAGGGCACGCCGCGGGCCGGGGTCTGCGCCTGGGGCGCGTATGTGCCGGCCACGCGTCTGCCGCTGTCGCTGATTCACGGGCGCCCGGCACGTGAAGGCGGCCCGCAGAAGGCCGTGGCGGGGTTCGATGAAGACGCCATCACCCTGGGCGTGGCGGCGGCCGTAAACTGCCTGCACGGCATCGAGCGCACCTCCGTCGACGCCCTGTATTTCGCCAGCACCAGTTCCCCGTTCCGGGAAAAGCAGGCGGCGGCTTTCGCCGCCCGGGCGCTGGACCTGCGCGGCGACATCGCCACGGTGGACTTCGGCGGCACGCTGCGCGCGGGCGCCGGCGCGCTACTGGCGGCCGTGCGCGCCGTACAGGCCGAGCCCGACAAGCAGGTCCTGGTGATCGCGGCAGACGCACGGCTGCCCGCGCCGCGTTCCGCGCTGGAGATGAACACCGGCGATGCCGCCGCGGCGTTCCTCGTCGGCGCCACCGACGTGCAGGCGGTGTTCGATGCCGCCAGTGCGGTGAGTGACGAGATCTACGATGTGTGGCGCGGCGAACACGACGACTACCTGCGCAGCTGGGAGGACCGTTTCAACGTCAAGCACGGCTACGCCGACCGCCTGGCCGCGGCCTGCCGCGCCCTGTTTGAGCAGACCGGCACGGCTGCGGGAGACTACAGCAGGGCGGTGTTGTACGGGCCGGACGCGCGCAGCCTGGCGGCCACCGGTCGCGGGCTGGGCTTCGACGCGGGCGCCATACAGGACGGCCTGTTCGGTCAGGTGGGCAACTGCGGCGCCGCGTTCACGCCGCTATTGCTGGCGGCGGCGCTGGAACAGGCGCAACCGGGCGATCGCCTGCTGGCCGGGTTCTACGGCGACGGCGCGGAGGCGCTGGCGTTCACCGTCATCGCGGCGGATTTTCGTCCACGGGTCGCGATCGCGCAGCAGCTGGAGCGCGGCCGGCCGCTGCGCTCCTATGACAGTTACCTCAAGGGCCGCAACCTCGATGCCGGTGAGCACGACCGCCGCGGCGGCGAGGGGGTGTCGGCGACGGTGCACTTCCGCGAGCGCGACGACGACATCAGCTTCCTCGGACAGCGCTGCCGGCAGTGCGGCACGCTGCACTTTCCCGCCTGCCGCGTGTGCTACCGGTGCCATGCGCGGGACGAGTTCGACGCCGTGCGCCTGTCGGACCTGCGCGGCAAGGTGATGAGCTTCAGCTTCGATCACTTTTTCCCCAGCCCCGAGCCGCCGCTGATCGTCGGCATGTGTGAAGTGGAGAACGGCGCGCGCGTCTACGTGCAGATGTGCGAGGCGGGGCCGGACGAGCTGCGCTGCGACATGCCGGTCGAGTTCGTCTTTCGCAGGATTCACGAGGCCGGCAGGCGCCCCAACTATTTCTGGAAGAGCAGGCCCGTGCGTGGCGCGGTGAGCGCGGGGGGTGCGTCGTGAGTGAATCGGTTCGCGACAAGGTCGCGGTCGTCGGCGTGGGCTGCTGCAAGTTCGGCGAAAACTG
>JAWVYG010000295.1:0-4750 GCA_033722815.1 Halioglobus sp. | reverse complement strand
GGCAGTCCGCGCGCGGGTACTCCGCAGACGCGTTGATAAAGATGCAGCCGCTGAAGCTGTCGGACCGGAACCATGTGCTGGCGCTGGATCGGCGCAGACCGGCACCCGCTGCTGAAGACCAGGGACGTTCACCTGCGCCGGTTCCTGGCCAGACCGGACGCGGGAATCGACTACAGTATCACCGGGCCGGTGGAGCTGCAGCTCGCACTGCGGCCCTATCACCAGGAGCCCGGCGCACAGGTCATCAACGACTGGATAGAGCTGGCTGTAGCCGACGAGAGCAGGTGGCTGCCGCTGACGGACAGCCGCGCCAGTTCGCGCATACGGCAGGTGTCGTCCGGTGCGCCGGGGGCCATGGGCAAGCGCCACCGGGTGACACTGCGGTTCGGCCCCGGTGAACACCGGCTGCGCGTTCGCCCCGCCGACCATCCGGTGCTGGTGGATGCCCAGCTGCTCGCACCCGCCCCCATGGCGAGCCTGGTGCGCGCTCTGCAGCAGCCCGGGCCGGCTATGCCCGCAAACGTCATGACGGCCGCCGACGTGCTCGGGGGAATATCGCTCAGCACGCTTGCAGACTGCGGCGGGAGCGGCGGCGACGCCGTCCTGCCCGCGCAAAGATGGATCGATTACGCGACATTGGAAGACGGCAGCAGTTCGAGCTTCAGCGCGGCCCATACGCTCGCTGACCTGTCCCTGCCCCTCACGCCACGCGAAGCCGGCCGCGCCGACGTTGAACGCTACCTGCTGCTGGCGCTGTGGCACTGGCCCGGCGCATCCAGCGAGCGGCGCAGGGGCTGGATTGCCCAGGGCAATGCCCTCGCCGCATCCCACCCGCTGGACGCGCGAATCGACAGGTTACTGCGCGCGTTGAACCGTGATTACCGCTGGCAGCTGGAGGAACAGCTGACCGGCAGCGCGGGCAGCCGGCGCGTGGCCACCAGTGCGACGGTGGAGTCCCCCGCCCTGGTTGCCCGGGAGAGAATGCTCGCCCCCGATGGTATCGTGTCCGGGCAGCGGCTCACGGGCCACGGTAACATCGGCTTTTTCACCCGCTTCCGGCAGCCCACCAGGGTGAGACTCACGCTGCGCCAGGGAATCCTGCCCTACCACCAGGCGCCTCCCGCCGAAGTGCAGGTGTCACTGGGCGGCGACACCGTGACCCGCATCGCCATGCCGCCACAGCGTGTAAAGTACACCCTGGAGGTGCCGGCGGGCGAGCAGAAAATCAGGCTGTCGCTACGCGAGCCGAGCAGCGACCACTGGCTGTACGTTGATGCCGAGGCACGACTCGACGGCGGCTGGGTACCGCTGGTTGAACGGCAGCCGCGGCGTTTCGACGTCGCCACCGCGGAGCAGCCGGTTGAGATTTACATCGACGAACCGCGCTGGCTGCGCATCGACGAGTATCGCGGCGATACAGTCAGTCATCGACACTACCTGCAGAGCGAACCAGGCATACTGCGCTTGACCCCGGCCGCGGGCCTGAAGCGCGCCTACTACCGCGTATCCGGCTGGCGCCCAAGGGCGCGGCCGAACACCCTGCTGCCCTATGAATTTACGGCGACGTCTGCCGTTGTGCCCTATGCTGCTGCAGCGCGCATTGCGCCGCTCGCGGTCAGTGCGCCGGCGGAAACTGCGTCTTACCGCTGGTTGCCGGAGAAGGACACGGCGGTGGCGGTCGGCGCCACCGATGGCGCTTACGTCCAGTTCGAGTTACGGCGAGACTTCGACGCGGATGCCCCCGGCGATGATGAGCGCTTCGTCGAGGCCGGCTGGCGTCACCGGGACGCCCTGGATTGCGCCGGGTGCTACTGGCGCAGCGACCTGTTCGCGCGCGAACACACAGAGGACGATAACCGGGTGATCGGTACCCGCCAGTGGCTGCGCGGGACCCTGCCGCGCCCGGGATGGCGCTGGGAGACGCGACAGTCTCTGCTGTTGCAGCTGGACCCGGATGTCGAGTGGAGCTGGGGTGGCAGCCTCTCTGCCGTGCACAGGCTCGCTATCAACGAAAAAATGGCAAGTGAGAACTCACTGCAGCTGTTCGGTCGCTACCTGTCGGCAGACGATCCGGAACAGCCGGTGGACAACGATATCTTCACCGACTACAAGGACCGGCACCGCTACGGCGCAAGGCTGGGATCCGTCCTGCGCGGTTCGCCCTGGCTGGACAGCCGCTGGGTGGTCGACGCCCGCATCAGCACCAACGAGGACTTCAACCCGTTGCAGCCCGACTACCTGCAGGCCGGTGCTGCCTGGCGACAGTTCTTCACGCCTGTAGCGGTCAGTGCAGGCTTCCGCCACCGCTACTACCTGGATGATGACGACCGCTCGGGCAGCAGTCACAGCCCGCTGCTGCAACTTGCGCTGGACTCGCGCCACGGTATTGGCGAGCGACTGCTCAACTTCAATGGCAGGGTGGACTACGACCCAGATCGCAACGAATTCAGTGTTCGATTCGGAGTCGGCATGGACCTCACCCGGGGCCGCGGGCTGCTCGACTACGACCCGGTGCGCACCGGCTTTCACGGGCTGTTCAGTCGCGATCTGCAGCGCAGTGTGCCCGCGCATCAGCTGACCGAGCAGGCGGCCGGGAACTAGCATGACGCCACTGGAACTGCTGACGATCGATATCCCGGACTTCTGGCGACGCGTGCACGGCGATTTCCTGCGCAGCACCGTCGCGTCGTTCGAGTCGTGGGACCTCGGCTCGAATCGCCCGGACGGGTTCGACCCCGAGCGGTGGCAGCTGCAGCAGCTGTGCCGCTTCGTCACCCACCAGGTCGCACAATCCCATGCACAGGTCATGGATCTGCACGGGCGCTACGGCCAGTTTGCCAGTCACGTACAGCGGGCGGCGACCGAAGACGAACAATGGCAGCACCAGGAGAGCTTCCTGCGCTACCTGGGCTACAGCAACCGCGACATCGGGCGTGACCGGGCTGCGCTCAAGCGCTGGTTTGGCAACGACGCTATCAAGGACAGGTACGAAAACCGCGCGGCGGAGCACGAACACCTGCTGTGTTTCCTGCTGCAGCGACTGGGCCACCTGATCGATTATCACGGCAAGAACTACGCCGAGATGGAGACACAGACACTGCTCAGCGCGCTTGACCTGGAGAAGCACATCACGCCGCTGTTTCGCTACGAGGGCGATGACCGGGTTCCCTTCGGCGCCATGTCCTGCCTGCACGTCGCGCTGGATCACCTGCCCGGGGAGATGATGAACGAGATTGATCCCTCGCTCGCGCAGATCGCGTACCGCATCGCGGCCGATCCCTACCTCTCCGTCTGGATGCAGTCCGAGGCGGTGGCACTGCTGTTCAGCCTGGACCCTGCCAGCGTACCCGCACTGCTGTTGCACCGCTTCCGCAAGCCACCGCCGCTCCAGGACGATTTCTTCTTCCGCGGCCGGGCGATCCGCATACTGTTCCAGATGCGCGGACGCCAGGACCTCAGCGAGTTCGCCCCCCTGATCACGCTGGTCTATCGCGATTCCAGTCCCTTCGTGCGCCAGCAGATGGCGCAATACCTGGAAATTCTGCAGGAGCCGCGGCGCCTCTCCGTCTTCCGGATGCTGGCGATCGACGATGAATCGCCGCAGGTGCGCGGCAGTGCCTGGCTTGGCCTGCCGCGACTGGTGCGCGATCAACGCGTTCGCGAGCACTACCTCGAGCACTACCTCGAGCACCTCCAGCGCGATGAGGACCCGCAGCTTACGCGGCTCATGATGGAGCTTGCGCCGGACATCATGCGCGCGCTCGTTGACGCCGGCGACGAGTTCTACCAGCGCTGTTTCGAACTGCTCACAGCGATACACACAGCGCATGAGCAGACGCGCGTTCGGCGCTGGGCAGCACAGGCACGCGAGCGTCTGTGGCATACCCGGCAACACCAGCTGGATGAGCAGAGCAGGCAGACCCTGGCGGAGTTGCGTCTCAATGAACGCCGGCGGCTGCCGCGCAACGGCCTGACCGACGAGCAGCTCGGCCGCGAACTCGCCGCGATGAGCGACCGCGGTTTCGGCTTCGACGTGGAGACGGGGGCGCGCGGTACCAGGGTGCGAGGTGGGTACCGCAGCGGCTTTCGCCTGTGGCGCTTACTGTACGAGTGGCGCACACCGGCCACGGACAAGCGCCAGAACCACAATCACACGGTCGGGCGCATCTACTACGGCCACCTGCAGGCGCCGCCGCAGCTGATGTCCGAATCCAGCGAGACCAAGGTGCCGGGCGAACCCCTGCTGATGGAGGATGAGCAGGGCTGGCGGCCCTACCTGCCGCTGGTCGACCAGGTGCTCTCCAGCCTCGACCAGGGCTGGCCGACGCGTCCGGTGAAGCTGTATACCAGCGAGGGCGTAACGCAGATCATGCCGCCGCGGGCCCTGTGGTCGCGACTGCGGGCCCGATTCCATATCATGCGGGATTTCAAGCGACTGGCGCGTTTGCGCAACTGGCAGGAAGACGGCGATGTCGCCCCTGCGGCCTACCTGGCCAGCCTGGAGAAATACGGCTTCAGCTTTGCGATCAGCGGCTACGACGCCGACGGCGAGACGACACTGCCGGTGGACGAACGCGTGGCGCGCTTCTTTCCCGCCATTGTACCCTTCTACTCGCTGGGCGACCTGTGGCGTGAGATGGAGACTTACTTCTATTCGGTATACCAGAACAGCGTGCAGCAGCTGACCCTGTTCCTTCTCGGCATCGGCGGCCTGTTCTTCGGGCAGCATTTCTGGCTCAACGCGCGTTTT
>JAWVYG010000294.1:0-4760 GCA_033722815.1 Halioglobus sp. | reverse complement strand
CGATACGCAGTTCATCAACGTCTCCGCCCACACGGGCGACGGCATCAGCGAGCTGCTGGACGCGGTGCTGCTGCAGGCCGAGGTACTGGAATTGACGGCGCCGCGGGACGTACCGGCGCAGGGCATCGTGATCGAGTCGCGCCTGGACAAGGGCCGGGGCCCGGTGGCCTCGCTGCTGGTACAGAGCGGGACCCTGCGGCAGGGCGACATCGTCCTGGCAGGCCTGCAGTTCGGTCGCGTGCGCGCCATGCTGGACGAAAATGGCAAGTCCGTGAACGAAGCCGGTCCCAGTATCCCCGTGGAGATACTGGGCCTGGACGGTACGCCGGCGGCGGGCGACCTGTTCGCCGTGGTAGAGAACGAGAAGCGCGCCCGCGAGGTCGCCGACTTCCGCCAGGAGAAGAGTCGCGATACCAAGCTGCAGCGCCAGCAGGCGGCCAAGCTGGACAACATGTTCGACAGCATGACCGCGGGTGAGAAGAAGACGCTCAATATCGTGGTGAAGGCGGACGTGCGCGGATCCCTCGAGGCCATCCAGACCGCGCTGCTCGACCTCGGTAACGAGGAAGTGCAGGTGAATATCGTGTCCGGCGGGGTCGGCGGTATCGCCGAAACCGACATCAACCTGGCCATGACGTCCAATGCCGTGGTCTTCGGATTCAACGTGCGGGCGGATTCGGCGGCGCGCGGCCTGGTGGAGACGGAGGGCGTGGACCTGCGCTACTACAACGTCATCTACGATCTCATCGATGACGTCAAGCAGGCGCTCTCCGGGATGCTCGCCCCCGAGATGCGCGAGGACATCGTCGGCATCGCCGAGGTGCGCGACGTATTCCGCTCGCCGAAGTTTGGCCAGATCGCCGGCTGCATGGTCATCGAGGGCAGCGTGTTCCGCGCCAAGCCCATTCGCGTGCTGCGCGACAACGTGGTGATCTACGAGGGAGAGCTGGAGTCACTGCGACGCCACAAGGACGACGTCAACGAGGTGCGCAACGGCACCGAGTGTGGCATCGGCGTGAAGAACTACACCGACGTCAAGGTGGGTGATCTCATCGAGGTCTACGAAGTGAAGGAAATCGCCCGCTCCCTGTAGGCGGTAAGCAGCGATGGCAAAAGAGTACGCCCGAACCCAGCGCGTTGCCGATTACCTGCAGCGCGAGCTGGCCGTCCTCATCCAGCAGGAGGTCCGCGATCCGCGTGTCGGCATGGTCAGCATCACGGGCGTGGAGGTCAGTCGCGACCTCGGGCACGCCCGTGTGTACTGCACCGTGCTCGGCTCCGATTCAGGTGAGGAGGCCGACGGCTCCGTCGCCGCACTGAACAAGGCCGCGGGGTTCCTGCGCAGCCAGCTGTCCCGTGACAGCAGCATGCGCAGCGTGCCGCAGCTGCGCTTTTTCTTCGACGCCAGCGTCGGTCGCGGTCGCGACCTGGAGCAGCTGATCGACCGCGCCACGGATGCCGATCGCGAAATGGGCCTGCGCGCCGACGACGCGGAGGCCGGTTAGCCGTGGGCCGCCGCCGCCGCGTCAACGGGATTCTCGTTCTGGACAAGCCCGCAGGTATGACGTCCAACCAGGCCCTGCAGACGGTGAAGCGCCTGTACTTTGCGGCCAAGGCCGGCCACACGGGCAGCCTCGATCCGCTGGCCACCGGTGTATTGCCGCTGTGTTTCGGCGAGGCGACCAAGTTTTCCCAGTACCTGCTGGATGCGGACAAGGCCTACGAGAGCACCACCGTGCTGGGGGTTGCGACCAGTACCGGCGACGCCGAGGGCGAGGTGCGCGCGAGCATCGACGCAAGCGAGTTGACGCAGGACCGCGTGGAGCGGGCGCTGGATGCCTTCCGCGGCGAAATCGAGCAGGTACCCTCCATGTACTCGGCGCTCAAGCGCGACGGCCAGCCCCTGTACAAGCTGGCGCGCCAGGGACAGGAGGTGGAACGCCAGGCCCGGACGGTTGTCGTAAAGAAGCTGGAGTTGCGCGATTTTCGTCCCGGTGAGCGCGCCGAGGCGGACATCTACCTCGAGTGCAGCAAGGGCACCTATGTGCGCTCGCTGGCGGAGGACCTGGGCGCGGCCCTGGGCTGCGGCGGGCACGTCAGCGCCCTGCGGCGCACCCGCTCCGGCCCCTTCGGCATTGGCGACAGTGTCAGCCTGGCGACCCTGGAGGCGCTGAAGGCCAACGACGAGCTGGCCAAAATGGACGCGCTGGTGCTGCCGGCAGATGCGGCACTCGGGGGTTTGCCCCTGGTGCAGGTCAGCGAATCCGGCGGTTTTTATATCCGCCAGGGTCAGCCGGTACAGGTGCCAAATGCACCCTGTGATGGTATGGTGCGCGTCGCCCTGGAGAGCGGTGAGTTCCTCGGGGTCGGAGAGATATTGGACGACGGGCGCGTGGCGCCCCGTCGACTGGTGGTAAACCGGCATTAACGTGTGCCTTTTTGCCGGCGGTGCAGGGACGCGCCGCCACTGGCTTGTGCCAGGAGCCCCCAACCCCTTGAGATTCAAGGTGTTTTCGGGGGTTGCGCGACGCGCCGCAGGAGGCGGCTGGTCGCGTGCAGTGAACGGCACCGAAGGGTGCAGCGAACCTGTCTGTCAATCTGCACGGACAGGCTCTATTTCCCGAGAAGGGCAGCCTGCTGCAACAGGGTTGCCCGAGGCAGATTAAACGAGAGGAACAGAAAATGGCTTTGAATGCCGAACGTAAAGCTGAAATCGTCAAAGAGTACCAGACCAGTGAAGGTGATACCGGGTCTCCCGAAGTACAGGTAGCGCTGCTGACAGCGAATATCGAGCAGTTGCAGGGTCACTTCCAGTCTCACAAGCACGATCATCACTCCCGCCGCGGCCTGATCCGCATGGTCAACCAGCGTCGCAAGTTGCTCGATTATCTCAAGCGCAAGGATGTCACCCGCTACGCGGAGCTGATCAAGCGTCTGGGTCTGCGTCGATAGGCTTTACCCCATAACGGTATGCCGGCCGTGACCACACGGTTCGCCGGCACGCCACGCGGGACATTCCCGCTACCAGAGAAAGAATTGGAGAAGAAAAGTGAATCCAGTAACCAAGACATTCCAGTACGGTGACCAGACGGTCACCCTGGAGACCGGCCGCATCGCCAGGCAGGCGACCGGCGCGGTTCTCGTGACCGTTGAAAACACCTCGGTGCTGTGCACCGTGGTGGCCGAGAAAACGCAGCGCGAAGGCCGGGACTTTTTCCCGCTGGCGGTGCACTACACGGAGAAGACCTATGCGGTGGGCAAGATCCCCGGGGGTTTCTTCAAGCGTGAAGGTCGCCCCAGCGAGAAGGAAACCCTGACGTCGCGCCTGATCGACCGGCCCATCCGTCCACTGTTTCCCGACGGCTTTATGAACGAGGTGCAGGTGGTCTGTACTGTCATGTCCGCTGACAAGCATATCGACCCCGACATCCCCGCGATGATCGGCACCTCCGCGGCGCTGGCCATATCCGGCGCCCCGTTCAACGGCCCCATCGGCGGCGCGCGTGTCGGCTTCAACGAGTCCCGCGGCTACATCCTCAACCCGACCTACGACCAGCTGGCCGAGAGCAAGCTGGACATGGTGGTGGCAGGCACCCAGGACGCGGTGCTCATGGTGGAGTCCGAGGCCAAGGAGCTGTCGGAAGACCAGATGCTGGGCGCGGTGCTGTTCGCGCACCAGGAGATGCAGACCGTTATCCAGGCGATCAACGAGCTGGCGGCGGAAGCGGGCAAGCCGCGCTGGGACTGGGAAGCGCCCGCGGTTGACCAACAGCTGCTGGACGCGGTGGAAGCCCGGGTCAAGGCCGACCTTGGCGAAGCCTACCGCATCACCGAGAAGGCGGCGCGTTACGAGCGCGTCGGCGAGATTCGCAACGCCTGCGTCGAGGCGCTGGCCGGCGAAGACGGCCCCTCCGCCGACGCGATCAAGGACATCTTCAAGAGCGTCGAGAAGAACCTGGTGCGCAAGCGCATCCTGGCAGGTGAGGCGCGCATCGACGGCCGCGACACACGTACCGTTCGCGCCATTGCCTGCGAGGTAGATGTCCTGGGCAAGGCCCACGGCTCGGCGCTGTTCACCCGCGGCGAAACCCAGGCTATCGGCGCCGTTACCCTGGGTTCCACGCGCGACGCGCAGATTATCGATGCGCTGGAAGGCGAGCGTCGTGATCCCTTCATGCTGCACTACAACGTCCCGCCCTATTCAGTGGGCGAGGCCGGCCGGGTCGGCTTCACCAGCCGCCGCGAAGTCGGCCACGGGCGCCTGGCGCGCCGCGGCCTGGCAGCGGTACTGCCGAACGAGGACGAGTTCCCCTACACCGTGCGCGTGGTATCCGAGATCACCGAGTCCAACGGTTCCAGCTCCATGGCTTCCGTCTGTGTCGGTTCGCTGGCACTGATGGCCGCGGGCGTGCCGCTGAAGGCGCCGGTGGCCGGTATCGCCATGGGCCTGGTGAAGGACGGCAACCAGTTTGCCGTACTGACCGACATCCTGGGTGACGAGGACCACCTGGGCGACATGGACTTCAAGGTGGCCGGTACGGAGAGCGGCATCACCGCCCTGCAGATGGACATCAAGATCGAGGGCATCAACGAGGAAATCATGCGGATTGCATTGTCGCAGGCGCGTGACGGCCGTAACTTCATCCTCGGCGAAATGAACAAGGTGATCAGCGAGCCCCGCAGTGAAATGTCCGAGTTCGCCCCGCGCCTGATGACGATCAAGGTACATCCGGACAAGATCCGCGACGTGATCGGCAAGG
>JAWVYG010000293.1:0-4761 GCA_033722815.1 Halioglobus sp. | reverse complement strand
GACGGCGCCATTCCCGGCAATGCCAGCAACAACCCGGGCGGCCTGATCGGCGTCTGGGCCGAGGAGAACTCGCGCGATGCCATCTTCGAGTCGATGCGCCGCCGCGAGGTGTTCGGGACCAGCGGGCCGCGCATCGAGCCGCGCTTTTTCGGCGGCTGGGACCTCGATCCCGACCTGTGCGACAGCGGCGATATGCTGCGCAGGGCGTACGCGAGCGCCGCGCCCATGGGCAGTGACCTGGCGGCCGCTCCCGGCGATGCCGGTGCGCCGCAGTTCCTGGTGGCCGCCACGGCGGACCTGGGAACGACAGCCTTTCCGGGCGTCGAGCTGCAGCGGTTGCAGGTGATCAAGGGCTGGGCGGATGCCGAGGGCAATCACCACCAGCGGGTCTTTGACGTGGCCGGGGACGCCGACAACGGCGCCGGCGTGGACCCCGCGACCTGCCAGCCGCGCGGCGCGGGTTTCGCGCAGTTGTGCACCGTCTGGCAGGACCCGGAATTCGATCCCGCTGTCGCGGCGGTGTACTACCTGCGGGCGGTGGAGAATCCTACCTGCCGCTACTCCGCGCGGCAGTGCCTGCAGTTGCCGGCAGCGGAGCGTCCGGCTGATTGCGCAGATCCACTGTTCGACCCGGTCGTACAGGAGCGCGCCTGGAGCTCGCCCATCTGGTACGGGCCGGCCGGCTGATCAGCCGTCCAGTGGTTCGCAGCTGAACACGGGGATGTTGCGGTCGGTGCGCGCCTGGTACTCATCGAAATCGGGGTAGAGCGACAGCAGGTGCGGCCACAGCTGCGCCTTCTCCTCGTCGTCGACCTGTCGCGCCCGGTAGGTTTTCTCCTGCCCGTCCACCATGATCTGGATGTCCGGGTGGGCGACGATGTTGTAGTACCAGAACGGGTTCTTCGGCATGCCGCCCTGGGAGGCGACCAGCAGCTTGTTGTCGCCGTGGGGCAGGTGGATCAGTGCGATGCGGCGGATCTTGCCCGTCTTCGCACCCTTCGTGGTGACCACGCACACCGGGTAGCCCCCGATGAACTTGTTCATCAGCCGGCCATTGCTCGCCCGGAACACCGCCACCTGTAACCGGGTGGCCCAGCGCATCACGAAGCGCACGGCCGGCACCTGGCTCTCCTTGATCTCCGCGACGTCCTCGCGGCGGGTCTTCACGTAGTCGTATTCCACCATGGCCAAGCCCTCACTCGATGCTGGTCGGCAAGCTTAATGGACAATCCGCCACTGCGCCAATCTGTGCTAAGATTTGCGGCCCTCCTGGCCACCCCCGGACCGCTATGAGCCTGGCTGCCGACAAACTCGAGATCATCCGCCAACAGGTGCAGGATCACCTGGATCACGCCGAGAGCAAGGAGCTGTCGCCAGAACAGGAGGCCGCACTGAAGGCGCAGATCGCCGCGCAGCTGGAGAGGGAAAACGCGGTGATCGTGGCCCATTACTACACGGCGCCGGCTATCCAGGCGCTGGCGGAGGAAACGGGCGGCTGCGTCTCGGATTCGCTGGAAATGGCGCGTTTCGGCCACGACCATCCCGCCACCACGCTGATCGTCGCCGGGGTAAAGTTCATGGGCGAGACGGCGAAAATCCTGACGCCGGAAAAGCGCGTGCTCATGCCGACGCTGGAGGCGACCTGCTCGCTGGACCTGGGTTGTCCCATCGAGGAGTTTTCTGCGTTCTGCGACGAACACCCCGAGCGCAAGGTCGTGGTCTACGCCAATACCTCCGCCGCTGTGAAAGCGCGCGCAGACTGGGTGGTGACCTCCAGCATCGCGCTGGACGTGGCGGAACACCTGGCGGAGCAGGGCGAGAAGATCATCTGGGCGCCGGACCAGCACCTGGGCAACTACGTGCGCAACGAAACGGGCGCCGACATCATCATGTGGGACGGTGCCTGTATCGTGCACGAGGAGTTCAAGGCCCGCGGTATCGCCGATCTCAAGCGCGTGTATCCCGAGGCGGCGGTGCTGGTGCACCCGGAGTCGCCGACCGCGGTGCTGGAACTCGCTGACCGGGTGGGATCCACAACACAGATCATCCGCGCCGCCACGGAAATGGACAACAGGCAGTTCATCGTCGCCACGGACCAGGGCATTTTCTACCAGCTGCAACAGCAGGCGCCGGACAAGGAGTTCATCATCGCGCCGACCGCCGGGCACGGGGCCACCTGCCGCAGCTGCGCCAACTGTCCGTGGATGGCAATGAACGACCTCGAGATGCTGGCGGGGGTGTTCGAGCGGGATGACAACGAAATCGATGTCGACCCCGAGCTGGGCCGGCAGGCCATGGTGCCGCTGCGCCGCATGCTGGATTTTGCCGCGGAGATCGGCGTGACCGTGAAGGGCAACGCCTGAGGGCTAGAACTCTTCCATCTGCCTGCGCAGTTCGTTGATGTCCGAGATTCTCTGGCGAATGCGCGAGCTCGCGTGAAAGTCCCCCTTGGTCAGCTTCAGCGCGTACAGCAGCTGCTTCTTCGCCTGGTCCAGGGCGCCGTTGAGGATGAAGTACTCGGCGCGGGACTGGTGCAGGCCGACGATATTGCCCGACAGCCCCTGCACCTCCGCCAGCAGGTACCATAGCCCCGGATCGCTGGGCCGCACCTTGCTCTGGCTCAGCAGCACCTCCTCCGCCACGTGCGGCTGCTGATTCTGCAACAGGGCCTCGGCATAGGTCATCGTCAGGGGGTGGTTGCCGGGATTCACCGCCAGCTGGCGTGCCAGCGCCGCGGTTGCCAGGTGTGCCCGGTTGGCCGCCATATCGATCCGCGCCTGCGCGACGACGTACTCGATCCTGTCCGGGCTGGCTGCAGTCAGCTTGTCCAGGTGTTCGCGCGCCTCCTGGTGCCGACCGGCATCGGTGAGCGCCAGTACCAGGCCGTAGGTCGCCGCCTCGCGCAAGCGCGGCGTGCCGTCGAGTTCGCCCTGGAATTGCTGCACCGCCTCTTCGGGCGTGGCGGCGATCTGGTTCTGTGCGCGGGCGCGCATCAGCTGGAACGCCAGGCTCGGGGAGCGGATCGTCTTCGGGTACTGGCGCGCGCGGTTGCGCGTGTCGGCGATGCGGTTTTCCGACAGGGGGTGCGAGCGCAGGAACTCGGGGAAGTTGCGGCCACCGGAGTAGCGCGTCGACTGTAGCATGCGCTCGAACATGGCCGGCGCGGCGTGCGGGTCCATGCCCGCGTCGACCAGGGTCTGCATGCCGATGCGATCAGCCTCCTGTTCGTTGCTGCGACTGTAACGCAGCGCGGAGTCCTGCGCGGCCGCCTGCGTGGCGGACAGTGCCGCAACCCCCGCGTCACCGCCGGCCGTGGCCATGATCACGAGGCTGGCGAGCAGGGCCGCAAGCGCCAGCGGTTGCTGCTTTTTCTGGAACTCGACGCCGCGTGAGAAGTGCCGCTGGCTGAGGTGGGCGATCTCGTGCGCCAGCACCGTGGCCATCTCGTCTTCCGTCTGCGCCCACAGGAACAGCCCGTTGTGCACGCCGATCACACCGCCGGGTACTGCGAAGGCGTTGATGGTGGGATTGTCGACCAGCACCATCTCGATACGGCGGTCCTTCAGCTTGCTGTGGGTGACGAGGCGGTAGGTCAGGTTCTCCAGGTAATCGAACATAAGCGGATCGTCGATGGTCGGCGCCTGGCTGCGGAAAACGCGCAGCCAGGCGCGACCCAGCTGGTATTCGAACTCCGCCGAAAACAGGCCGCTGCTGGACTCGCCCAGTTCAGGCAGCTTCAGGTCATCCGTGGCGCCATAGCTGCTGCCCGAGCCCAGTACGACGACCAGGGCCAGTGCGGGCAGGAGGCGAGCGCATGCGTTCGCCAGCGGGCTGAGATAGTGCACAGATGTGACCCGTGAAATGAGCAGGTGATGAGGCGCATTGTAACGCGAGCGAGGCCCTGCGGTGCAATGCGTGTCAGTACGTTTGAGAGTCGTGGCGGTGAAAAGTTCATCGCGCTCGCGGCATCCCGTATACTGCGCGTTGCAGCATGGCGCGGTGACAACATGACGGATGACGAACTGACGGAAGTGGATGCCACCGGGCTGGACTGTCCCATGCCGCTGCTGCATGCGAAGCGGGCGCTGAACGCAATGCAGCCGGGCCAGCGGCTGCGTGTTCTCGCCACCGACAGCGGGTCCGTGCGCGACTTCCGCGTCTTTGCGCAGCAGTCCGGCCACGAGCTGCTGGACAGCTCCGAAAGCGAGGGCGTGTATATCTACCTGCTGCGCAAGCGTTGAGCCGCCCGGCCACGGGCGCGCCGCTGGAGGCGGCCTTGCGGCTGGGCTATGCAAGCGCCGTGTACTTCGTATAGCTTAGGCATGTGGGTCAAGAGGATCGCGGGGCAATAGCAATCTGATGCTGGAAATCTTTGAAAAGTGGTATCGCCGTTACTTCTTCGAGGAGGAGTCGATACTGCTGCTGGTGCTGCTGGTCGTTGCCCTGGTGCTGTTGATGACGGTGGGGGATATCCTCGCGCCCGTGCTGGCGGCGATAGTGCTGGCCTACCTCGCCGAGGGGCTGGCGACGCGTCTGCAGAGTCTGCGCGTACCGCGCATGCTCGCCGTCGCGATCTCCTTCCTCGTGTTTCTCACCTTCTTCTTCGGCTTCACGCTGGGGCTCATGCCGCTGGTCTGGCGCCAGCTGGTCAGCCTCGCGGGCGAACTGCCCGGCATGCTGGACCAGTTGCAGCAGTTCCTCGTGGTGTTGCCGGAACGCTACCCGACGGTGCTCAGCGAGGTGCAGCTGGGGGAGATACTG
>JAWVYG010000292.1:0-4763 GCA_033722815.1 Halioglobus sp. | reverse complement strand
GGGAAGCCTGGAGCGCTATACCTCCTGTCGGTTCCCGGGGAACAGGGCGAGAACATCCAGAAGCCCTTCGCGCCGCCGCGATATTTCCAGCACCCCAACCACATTCGCATCTTCAGCAAGGACGACTTCCTATCGCTGGTGGAGAAAGCGGGGCTGGAGGTGGTGGACTATTCCGGCCACGGCTTCTTCTGGGTTTTCTGGATGTGCATGAACTGGGCGATAGAGGCGCAGAAGTACAAGGATGTGGCGGCGCCTGACATCCCGGTGAGGGACACCATCGCCCCACCGTTCGACGAGAGCATCCAGAACTGGGCGACACTCTGGGTCAAACTGATCTCAACCGAGCAGGGCATGGCCTTCAAGCACCAGATGGATGCGCTGCTGCCCAAGAGCCAGGTCATCATCGCCAGGAAGCCCGCCTGAACGATCCTCGAAAAGCGATTTACTTCGCCGCGACCTACACGACATGTACCCACTCCAGTTGCATCTGCTTTCGCGCCTGAGCACGGCGGCCATACTGGCTACCTGCGTAGTGCTGTCCGGCTGCGCGACTGTCGGCGACGAATTCTTCGCCGTTCGCTTCGTCGATGAGCAGACAGGTCGCGGGGTACCACTCGTGGAGATCGAATCCACGCACGGAGTCAAATACATCAGTGACAGCGCGGGGTACATTGCCATCAACCGGGTGACCTCACGGGAAGGCGTCATGTATTTCTCTGTGCGCAGCCACGGTTATGAGATTGACAAGGACCGATACGGCTGGCAGGGCATCAGGCTGCACCTGGCCCGTGAACTGCAAAAGGTGGTCCCGATGCGGCGGACCAACATCGCCGAGCGACTTTACCGCGTCACCGGAGAGGGCATCTATCACCACTCGACACTGCTGGACCTGCCTTTTTCCAGGACTATAGGCGATCAACCCCGCGGTGGGGTCTTCGGCCAGGACTCCGTAGTCAATGCGATCTACGACGGCAAACTCTACTGGTTTTGGGGCGACACGAGCCGCGCGGAGACCCGACTGGGTAACTTCAAGGTATCCGGGGCAACGTCGTCCCTGCCGGTGCCCGGCAGTCCCGAGGCGGAGCTGGGCATCGAGTTGGACTACTTTGTCGGCCCGGGCGGATTCTCGCGAGCAATGTGCCCGATCGAAGGCCCGGGCGTGGTGTGGATTTCAGGCCTTGCCGTCGTACAGGACAACGTGCATGAACGCATGATCTGCCACTACTCCAGGCGAGCGGGAATGGGTGAACAGTACGAACACGGGATTGCCGTCTGGGACGATGAGCACCAGCGCTTTGAAAAGGCAGTCGAGTTTCCCGAAGGGGAGCTCAAACACCCCTACGGACACACCCTCCCGCAACAGGTCGAGGGAGAGCCATGGCTCTACTTCGGCCACGGACTGCCCGAGGTGCGTGTTCGGGCCCGCATGGAGGATATTCTCGACCCGGGGCAGTACCAGGCGTATACATTCATGCAGGAAGGCAAGGAGTGGGACATCGAAAATCCCGCGATTGACCGGGATGCAAATGGCGAACTGGCCTGGGCCTGGCGGTATGATGCGGAACGTGTAGATCTCCACCGCTGGCGGGCACTTCGCTTTCGGGGCCTGGTGGAATCGCACGAGAATCGTCAAAGTCTGGTCGATGCCACAAGCGGCAGGAGAATACATGTGCACAATGGCCATATCGCCTGGAGCGAGCACCGCCAGCGCTGGCTCCTGGTCGCGGGCGAATTCATCGGGGAAAACAGCTTGCTGGGTGATATCTGGTATGCCGAATCCCCCTCCCCCATGGGGCCATGGTCCAAGGCGATGCGCATAGTCAGTCATAACAACTACTCGTTCTACAACGTCAAGCAGCATCCATACTATGCGGCGGACAATTTCATCTATTTTGAGGGGACCTATACGAAGTCCTTTTCCAGGACAAAGGAGCCTACTCCCCGATACAACTACAACCAGATAATGTACCGACTCGATCTTGACGACCCGCGACTTGCGGCAGTGCGCGCTGCAGGTGACGGTCCCGACGGTACATCCTCACCCTGACGTTGCTGGACAGGTTGTGATGCCAACGCCAGGATTCCGCAGCCTGGATCATACCCCCAGAAACGTTTGCCCGCCCGGCTCGTGAGCGAGCGACAACGGTACCGGGCCTGCGGCACCCCAGGGCACCGGCAATACCCCGGAAATGTGACCTGTTCGACAGTTTCTGCCGTGACGCAGCGCTGCGCATTCCAAGGTTCGGTCAATCGTCAATAATTGTACAGAGTGAGAACTGGGCACGCCGGGCAGCCGTTGATTTCTATACACCGCGGTGGCTTAATGGCACACTTTCCGGAGCAGGTTAGCGGTTCCCCAGCGCTCCCGGGAGCCTACAATAACAGTACCCAAGAGCTGATCGACGCCAGTCGCAGCCTGACGCCCTTGCGATGGAAAACAGGCGTCACGGCCGGCCATTCTGGTGACGTCCATCCAAGGAGAACCAGTGTGAGTTCCGAAGATATCAATACCATCTCTACGCGAGTTGGCCTGCGCGATCGGCTGATGGCCGGCTGGTGCAACGGCGAGACCGGCGAACTCGTGCCCGGTGTGAAAGTGAACCCGGGCATGAAGGTGGTCGACATCGGCTGTGGCGACGGCGGCTATATCACCTTCTGCAGCAGGCAGGGCGCCGACGTCACTTTTATCGATATCCAGGAACAGAAAGTGAAGGCGCTGGAGGAGCGGCTAAGCGCCGAGTCATCGGCCAAAGTCGAGGGCATCGTCTCGGAGTGCAATCCCATCCCTATCGCGGATGGCTACGCCGACCTCGTCATGAGCACCGAAGTCCTCGAGCACGTACGCGAGCCCAAGGCGTTCCTGGATGAGATTGTCCGGGTCGGCAGCAAGGACGCGACCTACGTCCTGACCGTTCCCGACGCGCGGGCCGAAAACATGATCCTCGACATCGCTCCCCCGATAAATTTCCAGGAGCCGAATCACATCAACATATTCTCCTCGGACGACTTCGAGGCGCTGGCCGACAGCTGCGGCCTCGAAGTCGTGCGGCATGAATACCTGGCTGGTTTCTGGGCAATTTTCTACCTGCTCAAGTGGGCTACATGCGAGCCGGGCGAAGTGCTGAACCAGGCGGTGCACCCTGCCACCTATCACTGGTCGCGTGCCTGGGAAGAAATGCTCGATCACCCCAACGGCAACAAGGTGCGAGAGGCGCTGAACCTGACGCTGCCCCGCTGCCAGGTGATTGTCGCCAGGAGAAAAGGTGCCAACGTCAGTTAAAATCGATTTCATTGTCCCGGGGTTCAGCAAGTGCGGCACCACCACGTTGTGCGCACTGCTGGAGTTGCACCCGGAGGTGTATATCCCGCCGATCAAGGAGCCGTGGTACTTCTCTCACAAGAATTTCGAGACCCAGCACGAACACTACGACGGCCACTACGCCGCAGCCCGCCAAGGCCAGTTAAAGGGCGACGGCAGCACGGATTACACGGGTTACCTGCGCGAAGACATCGCGATCGAACGAATTCACGAGAACAACCCGGACTGTCGTTTCATATTCATAGCCCGTAATCCGAAGAAACGCATCGAATCGAGCTACCGCGAGATGCACCATAGCGGAGTACTGTTCGGACTCAACGCCCCCTTCTCCATCGGCGACTGCCTGCGAGTGTTCCCGCAGATGGTCCAGGACACCCTGTACTGGGAGCGCATCAACAAGTACCGGCAAAAATTTGGCGACGAGGCCATACTGGTCGTGTTCCTCGAAGACCTCAAGGCGGACCAGGCGGGCACTCTCGGCAGGTGCTTCGAACATATCGGCCTGGACATCAAGGACGTTGCCGACACATCCACCGTCAACCTCAACGCGGGGCAGGCGAAGCTCTACGACACCCGGCTCTTCAGGTTCCTGCGCACCAACTCGGTTTCGGGTCCCAGGCTGGCCAGGCTGACAGGCCCGGAGCAGGACAAGATCTTTGCGCCGCTGCGACTGCGTCGGGTGTTCGGCAAAAAGCCGCTGCAGTGGGATGAGACCTCTGTCGATACGTTCCAGCACGAGGTCGTGCCGGACTGCCTGAAGTTCCTCGAGTTCTACGGCAAGCAACCGGACTTCTGGGGTCTGGAGCGGAAGGTTGCGGGATGAACGCGTCTTATTCGCTGCATAGTGTGACTCGCAGCACGATTAACGTCGGCCATCGCGCTGCTAGGCGGACCCGATGAATAGTATAATTTCCTCAATAAAAGATAATTAAACTCGACCATGTATTCCTACTGCTTCTCAGACTTCGGCGACTCCGATATCGCGTCCCGGCTGGGCGATGCGGACTACAGCTATTACTTCGTGCTGAAGGCCTACGTCCCGCTCCTGGAGCGACTGGGGGAAGTGGAAATCATCAACAAACTCGGCGAGGAGTTCTTCGAGCGGGCCCGCCAGCGCATGCAGAGTGGCCAGGATTGCTACCTGTTCGCCTTCGCGCCACCACACAAGCTGCCGCTGGATATACCCTGCCCCGTTTTCCCCGTCTTCGCCTGGGAGTATTCCAGCATTCCCAACCGCGAGTTTATCAACGACCCCCGGGACAGCTGGTGCGATGCCCTGCGGCACTTCGGCCAGGCCATCACTCACTCGTCCTATGCCAGGGACGTCGTACTGCGGGACATGAACAGTGACTTCCCGATCGAGAGCATCCCCGCGCCGCTCTGGGACAAGTACGAGAAGTTCAGGGCTGCAGCCGAATCGCGACAACCGGTCAAGAACGAGTCC
>JAWVYG010000291.1:0-4769 GCA_033722815.1 Halioglobus sp. | reverse complement strand
CCCCGGGGGGGGTCGACGCCCCCCCGGGGTTCTTGGGGGGGGGGGCGGCGCGGTGGGGCGGGGGGGGGGGGGTTTTCGCGCCGGGGCCGGTGGGGGCGCCCCCGCCGCGGGCGTGGGCCCCGCCGCCGGACCAGCTCTACCACCGCGGTACGCCCAACGCCTGGAGCATGCTCTCCGTCGATGAAGAGAAAGGGCTTATCTTCGTGCCCTTCGGCAGCCCCGGCCTGGACTTCATCGGCGCGCACCGTTTCGCGCCGGGATTCGACCTGGGTTACTACGCCAACTCCGTGGTGGCCCTGCGCGCCTCGACCGGGCGGGTAGTGTGGCGCTTCCAGGCGGTCCACCACGACCTGTGGGACTACGACCTGGCGGCGCAGCCGCTGCTGCTGGATATCGAGACCGACAAGGGACCGCTGCCGGCGTTGATACAGGCGACCAAGATGGGCTTCCTGTTCGTGCTTAACCGCTACAACGGCAGACCGATCTACCCGGTGCGGGAGATGCCGGTGCCGCAGACCCTGGTGCCGGGTGAAGTCACGGCGAAGACGCAGCCGTTCCCCACGTTTCCCGAACCGTTGCACCCGCTGGGGCTCACCGCCGACGACGCCTGGGGTTTTACACCGCTGGATCGCAACGCCTGCCGCGAGAAAATCCTGGACGCCAGCAACGAGGGGATGTACACACCGCCGGCGCTGGGCAAGTACACTATCCAGTTCCCCGGTGTCGCCGGCGGGCAGAACTGGGGCGGTGTGGCCCATGACCCGGTGAACAACCTGCTGGTCATGCCGCAAAACTACGTGGTGACCTACAACAAGCTGCTGCCCCGGGAAAGCATGCCCGAGCTGCCCGCGGGCGACGATCGCGGCGGTTACTCACCCAATCTCGGCACGCCGTTTGTCATCAAGCACGAGATCCTGCTGTCACCGCTGGGCGCGCCGTGTATCGCACCGCCCTGGGGGACGCTGCTGGCCGTGAGCCTGGACAGTGGCAAGAAGGTTTGGGAGGTGCCGTTGGGGACGCCGCAGGACATGGTGCCGGGCCTGTCCTGGTTTCCCTGGTTTCCCGCCATGGGCTTTCCGAGTGCGGGCGGGGCACTGGTAACCGGCTCGGGCCTGGTGTTCATCGGTGCCGCGCTGGACAACTACCTGCGCGCCTTCGACGTGCACAGCGGCGGGGAACTTTGGCGCGCGCGGCTGCCCGCCGGCGCGCAGGCGACGCCGATGACCTACCGCGGCGACAACGGCAGGCAGTACGTGGTCATCGCCGCCGGCGGGCACGCCTACATGCGCACCACGCCGGGCGACAGCCTGGTGGCTTTTGCATTGCGCGACTAGTGCGGACGAGTTGGCCCGGCCTTATTTCAGACAGCTGCCTTGAATAATCCGGGTGTTTCTGCCATTCTGAAATGGCTACTCCTTCGCAGTTTCCCGTCCCCATCGCGCCGTATGACCGAGAGAGTTTGCCCGTGACCGCCTTCACCCAGCCGACCACACCGCAACAGCTTTTGCACCTGGGTCCCATCGATCCCGTGGAAAACCCGTTTCCAATCTACCGCGAGATGCGCGACCACTGCCCTGTGGGCGAGTACGGCAGCGGCTACTACATCGCGTCCTTCGAGCTGGCGCAGCAGGCGCTGCGCGACGATGAGACCTTCTCCAGCAAGTCCAACAGCCCCGATTACCCGGGCATCGGCATGGTGTTCGGCCAGACCATCGTCGGCATGAACGGCAAGGAGCACCTCAAGCACCGCAACCTCATTACTCCCGCGCTGCGCCCGCGGGCGCTGGGAGCGGATTTCCAGGCCCTGGCCCGGGCGACCGCCGACAGGCTGATCGACAAGTTCATCGACAGCGGCAGCAGCAACCTCGTTCCGGATTTCACGTTTCTGTATCCGCTGTTGGTGTTCGTGCAGATCCTGGGCCTGCCGGAGGAAGACGTGGACGACTTCCACAAGTGGGGTATCGACCTGACCCACGTCGCCGCGGACCCGCCGCGGGGCCTGCGCGGCTCCGAGTGCCTGCGCAACTACCTCGGCCCGGTGGTGCAGGACAAGCGCGACAACCCGACGGGCGACCTGATCTGTCGCCTGATCGAGGCGGAGGTCATGGGTGAGCGCATGACCGACGAGGAGATCATCAGTTTTCTCAGGTTGCTGATCACCGGCGGCGCCGATACCACCTACCACCTGCTGGGCAACGTGTTGTATACACTGCTCAACGATGCCGGTTTGCTGGAACTGGTGACCAATGACCGCAGCAAACTGGAACCGCTGCTGTGGGAATCCCTGCGCTGGGAGTCGCCCGTGCAGTTCGTGTCTCGCGCCACCAACCGCGAGGTGAACATCGGCGGTACCACCATTCCCGACGACTCCATGGTCACGATACTGATCGGTTCGGCCAATCGCGACGAGCGCAGGTTTGACGACCCGGATGTGTTCGACATCAACCGCGAGAGTGACAAGTCACTCGCCTTCGGTTACGGCCGCCATTACTGCGCCGGGAAGGACTTCGGTTTCACCGAGGCGACCATCGGCCTGAACGCGCTGCTCGACCGACTGCAGGACCTGCGTTTCGATCCGGACGCGGAAGCGCCTGCGAAGATTCGCGGCGTGGCGTTTCGCGGCCCGTCCCACCTGAAAGTCCGCTTCGCGGCCTGAGCGGCGCCGGGGCGACGCGCAGACACAGTAACGGAGGCCTCCCTTGGGCGACGCTGAAACTTTTCGTGCCGAAACCCGGGCCTGGCTCGAGGAGAACTGCCCCGCCAGCATGCGCACCCCCATGCGCACCGACGACGACGTGTGCTGGGGTGGGCGCGAGTGCGAATTCCAAAGCGAAGACCAGCGACTCTGGCTGGAGCGCATGGCGGAGCGGGGCTGGACCGTGCCGGAGTGGCCGCGGCAATACGGCGGCGGCGGGCTCGATGCCGAGCAGGCGGGCATACTCAAGCAGGAGATGGCCAGTCTCGGCTGCCGGCAGCCGCTGGCCAGTCTCGGCATCATCATGCTGGCGCCCGCCATGTTCAAGTTCGCCAGCGAGGAGCAGAAGCTGGAGCACCTGCCCGGGATCGCCCGCGGCGAGATTCGCTGGTGCCAGGGCTACAGCGAGCCGGGCGCCGGTTCCGATCTCGCAGGCCTGCAGACCTCGGCGGCAGACAATGGCGATCACTACGTAGTGAACGGCGCCAAGATCTGGACCTCCTACGGCCACAAGTCGGACTGGATTTTCTGCCTCGTGCGCACCGACCCGGATGCCCCGAAACGGGACGGCATCAGCTTCCTGTTGTTCGACATGGCGTCAGAGGGTGTCAGCACCTCGCCGATACGGCTGATCAGCGGGGCGTCGCCCTTCTGCCAGACATTTTTTGACGACGTGCGGGTGCCGAAGGGCAACATCGTCGGCGAGGTCAACAAGGGCTGGACCGTGGCGAAGTACCTGTTGCAGCACGAGCGCAACATGGCGGCCGCCCTGGGCAGTCGCCGCAGCGGCAAGAAGAAAACGCTGCAGGAGATCGGCCTCGAAGCGCTGGGACGCGATGACGGCGGCGCGCTGGCAGACCCGGTACTGCGTACGAAGCTGGCGCGCTTCCAGGTGCGCGAACAGGCCTTCACGCTCACCATGCAGCGTATCGGCGACGAGATGAAGCAGGGCGGCGACCCGGGCCCGACCTCCTCGGTACTGAAGTACTACGGCTCGGAAACCAACAAGCAGCGCCGGGAGCTGTGGCTCGCCCTGGCGGGGATGGACAGTCTCGGCTGGGAGGGCGAGGAATTCGAGGACGGCCTGGTGGCGCGCAGCTGGCTGCGCAGCAAGGCCAATTCCATCGAGGGCGGCACCTCGGAGATCCAGCTGAACATTATCGCCAAGCGGGTGCTTGGCCTGCCGACGTCGGATTAGGGTAGGGCGCACAGCATGTCCCTGGCACTGAATGAAGAGCAGCGCATCCTGAAGGAGAGTGCCGACGCATTTTTTGCGTCGCAGGCGCCGGTGAGCGCCCTGCGCCGCCTGCGCGACGAACAGGACCCCCGCGGTTTCTGCCCGGACCTGTGGCGTTCGATGGTCGATATGGGCTGGGCGGGCACGTTCCTGCCGGAACAGTACGGCGGCCTGGGTTGCGGCTTCCGTGAGCTGGGCGTTGTCATGGAGGCCGGCGGCCGCACGCTGGCGGCCAGCCCCCTGTTCTCCAGCATCGTGCTGGGCGCCAGCTGCGTGCTGCTGGCCGGCACCGAGGCGCAAAAATCCGACCTGCTGCCTGCGCTGGCGGGCGGTGAGCTGCTGCTGGCGCTGGCGTTGCAGGAGTCGCCGCACTACCGTCCGGGCGATGTCGCCACGTCTGCCACTGCGGAAGGTGACGGTTTCCGCATCAGCGGCCGTAAGGTGCATGTTATCGACGGGCACTGTGCCGACAGGTTCATCGTCGCTGCGCGGACCGCGCCGGCCGAGGCAGCGCCCGACGGGATTTCCCTCTTTCTTGTCGATACCGCCGCGCCGGGTGTCGGCGCGCAGCGGCGCATCATGGTCGACAGCCGCAACATGGCCGAGGTCAGCTTCGATGACGTCCGCGTGGAAGCCGGCGCGCTGCTTGGCCCGCTGCACGGGGGTGGCGCACTGCTGGAGCGGGTTGTCGACCGCGGCAACATCGCCCTGGCCGCGGAGATGCTGGGGTGTGCCCTGGAAGCCTTTGAGCGCACGCTGGATTACCTGCGGACGCGGCAGCAGTTCGGCGCTTACATAGGCACTTTCCAGGCGCTGCAGCACCGGGCGGCGCAGATG
>JAWVYG010000290.1:0-4804 GCA_033722815.1 Halioglobus sp. | reverse complement strand
GCGAGGCCCGCCACGGCGAGGCGGCGCACTACGTCATAGAGCGCGCCTTCGTCGAGACCTGAACAGATCGTTTGCGGCCCTGCCGCCCGCCGCCCTTGCCATCGCGGTTATCTGCCTTATGATGGCAGGCGGGCGGTTGATCTGCAGGAGCATCGATGAGTACCAGCGTCGTCATTATTTCCGTGCTGTTGTTGGCGGCGGCGGGAGCCCTCGGCGTCTTTATCCTACGGCAGGTCCATAAATCGACGCCGAAGCCGGCGCGGCGCCAGTCCGGTACCGCGGCGAGGAAAGAGAGAGCAGCAGCGCCCGCGAGCAAGCGCGGCAAGAAAAGCGCCCCTTCCCCGGCCGCGACAAATCCCTTTCGTTCCACGTCGATCGTGCTCGGCAAACCCGCCTGCGACGCCGCCAGGGAACTGGCTGGCACGCGCTTCCTCGTCGATGGCGACACCATGCCGCCCCTGCCCCTGCCCGGGTGTGACGTGGCCAACTGCAGCTGCAAGTACAAGAAGCACCGCGACCGGCGCACCGTGGAGGGGGACCGTCGCGCCCTGGGCGACCACCATCTTGCACGCCTCCGGTACAATATCGACGACGAGAGACGCGGTAGCGAACACGATCGCCGCGAGGAGAGCGATTTCGAGTTCTAGTCGCCGCGATCCTGCGGCAGCTCGCGCATGGCGATCAGGGCACCGGAGTTGTAGCTGAATATCAGGTTGTCCTGCTGGTTGTACAGTCTGACGTCGGAGTGCAGGATGCCGGTGCCGGGTCGCGAGCGCGACGGCCGCTTGTCCAGGTAGCTGCAGCGCACGTGCAGCACATCGCCGGCCCGTGCCGGGGCGTGATTGCGCATATCGTTCATGCCCAGGGCGCTGAGTGCCGCCAGCATATCGGGTGCGGTGTGTCCGAGCTTCACCGTGATGGCGAACAGTTGCACGGTGGAGGCGACCAGTTCGCCGAACACGCTGTCCCTGGCCGCCCGCGGGTCGACGTGAAACGGGAACGGGTCCCATTCCCTGCCCACCGCCGTGATATTCTCCCGGGTGACCTCATAGCGGCCCGGGAAAACGACCTCCTCGCCGATGACGATGTCCTCGTAGTACTTCATCGTTCCAGGCTGTCCCCGTTGTCTTTCCGCACGCGGGCAATATAGTGTGCCGACGGTGCGCAGCCCAGCCCCGGAGTAGGCAGTTGCGTCACAGGCGCGCCGTGGACTAACTTGTTGAACATGGGCGGGGTCTGCTACCGGCACGATCCCTGTCAATTGCCAATACGGGAGAGCGATGCCTTGAACGAGAAGACCATACTGATTACGGGGTGCTCCAGTGGCATCGGCGCGGCGCTGGCGCTGGCGCTGAGCGAGCGCGGGCACAGGGTCTACGCCACCGCGCGGCGCCCCGATTCCCTGCAGCCGCTCGCGGACAGGGGGCTCGCCACGCTCACCCTGGATGTCAATGACGATGCGAGCATCGCGGCGGCGCTCGCGACCGTCGAGGCCGAGGCCGGTCGCCTGGACATCCTGGTGAACAACGCGGGATTCTCCCAGGTCGGCGCCATCGTCGACCTGTCCCGGGAGGACCTGCGCCGCCAGTACGAAACCAATGTCATCGCGCCGGTCGCGGTGACCAGGGCGGCGCTGCCGCTGCTGCGCGCGGCGGTGGCGCAACAGGGCACGGCCGTGATTGGCAACATCGGCAGTATCGTGGGCACCTTTACCACGCCTTTTGCCGGCGCCTACTGCTCGAGCAAGGCGGCGATGCACTCGCTGTCAGATGCCCTGCGCATGGAGCTGGCGCCACTGGGCATCCACGTGGTGACCGTGCAGCCCGGCGGTATCCGCTCGTCCTTCGGCGATCACGCGGAGGAGGGCCTCCGGTTGCCGGACGATTCCCTGTACAAGTCGGTGGAGAAGGGTGTTCGCGCCCGTGCACAGGCCGGCCAGCAGGGCGCCACGCCGGCCGGGGAATTCGTGCAGCCGGTGGCGGATGCGCTGCTCAGTGACAACCCGCCCATCGTCGTGCGCGGCGGCACCAACAGCGTGCGCCTGCCCCTGTTGAAAAAACTGCTGCCGGCGCGCCGCTTCGACGCGCTGATGGCGAAAAACTTCGGCCTGGATCGCCTCAAGGCCTGAGCCCGGCCGCTGCGGGATCAGAAGCCCGCGCTGCCGTCCTGCAGCCTGCGGTGGAATTCGGCGTCCAGCGGTTCATAGGTGTCGGCGCCGGGTTTCATCACGAACAGCGGGTCGCTGACTTGCCGGAGGTCGTAGCCCTCCTTGCGCAGGTCGCCCTTGACCATCTTGAACGTGACCGTCGTGCCCAGCTCGGGCTGGATGCGCAGGAAGACCGGCCGGGCATAGGCGGGCAGGTGGTCCGCGATGTGGCGCGAGAAAGCCGCGATGTCCAGTGACTCGACGCCCTCGGCCAGGGTCAGTGCGGCCATCCCGGCGCGGCCGTTGGTGCCGGGTATCTCCACGCCGTAGACGTTGCAGAAGTTGACCTGCGCGTCGCTGTTGATGATCTCGCCCACCTCGTTGGTGGAGACGTTTTCCCCTTTCCAGCGGAAGGTGTCACCGACACGATCGACGAACTGGTAGTGGCGCAGGCCGAAGGCGAAGCCGACGTCCACCTCCTTCATCATGTCCCCGGTGTTGAACCAGGCGTCGCCATCCTCGAAGGCGCCGCGCAGGATCTTCTTCTCCGTTTCCTCGGGGCTGGAGTAACCGTCGAAGCTGGCCAGCTCGGTTATCTGGCCCAGCAGCAGCCCGGGCTCCCCGGCGGCCACCTCGATACAGTAGCCGCGGGCGTCGCGCACGATTTCGTCCGCATCCACGTCGTATTGCACCAGCGCCAGGGGAATGGTGGTGGTGCCGACCGTGCAGTCCTTGTTCAGCATGTTGAGGAAGCCCACGTTGCCCTCGCTGGACCCGTAGAACTCGGCGACACGCTGTATGCCGAAGCGCTGCTTGAACTCCAGCCAGATGTCCGGGCGCAGGCCGTTGCCCATCACCTTGGTCAGGGTTGAGTGGGCATCGTCTGCGCCTCGCGGTGTGTTCAGCAGGTAGCGACACAGCTCGCCGATGTACACGAAGCACGTGGCGCCGTGCTCGCGAATCTCAGGCAGGAAGCTGCTGGCCGAGAACCTGCGGCGGACGATCATGGCGGCGCCGGTGGCGAAGGCGGCGCCGACACCGAGGAACAGGCCGGTGCCGTGGTACAGGGGCAGGCACAGGTAGATGCGATCGCGTTCGTTGCATTTCAGCCCGCCGACATAGGACAGCGCCGAGGAGATGTGGAAGCGGCGGTTGGTGATGACCGCCGCCTTGGGCAGTCCCGTGGTGCCCGAGGTGAAAACGAAGAGCGCCCGGTCGGCGAGGGTGTTTTGCCGGGTATCGGGGGGATTGTCTTCGGACTGTTCCTGCGCGAGTTCGTCCAGGTCCCGCGCCCAGTCGGGGCAGGCCGCCGCGCCCGCGTCGGCGACGAACAGGTACTGCTCCAGCCCCTGTAGGGCGTCATCGGCGCGCACGCCGTCCACAGCAATGAGCCGCTCCTCGCCGACAATACAGGCCTTCGAGTCGGTGATGCTGATACAGTGCGACAGTGAGCGGCCGGTCAGGTTGGTGTTGATCAGCGCCGCCACCAGGCCGAGCTTGTTGAGTGCCGCCAGGCAGGCGAGAAACTCGATGCGGTTTTCCATGATTAGACTGACCGCATCGCCGCGCCGCAGGCCCAGTGCCTGCAGGGCATGGGCGTAGCGGTTGGCCAGGGCATTGAGCTGGCTCCAGGTGACGGAGCGACCCTCGAAGACGACGGCGGTGCGCTCGCCGTACAGGTCGGTGGTGCGCTCCATGCGCGCCGCCAGGCACTCCGGCGTCGACAGCGGGCGCGGTTTGAGCTCCCGCATCGCGTTCAGCAGGGTGGGGAATTCCTTCAGTGTGGCAGCAGTGTCTCGGAGGCTCATCCTGGTCTCGCCCTGGTCATCAGGGCCTCAAGATAGCGAAGAGCGACGTGACGGGCAATCGCACCGCCACTTACAGCACAAATTCCCCGAACAATGCGGCGTGGTCGGACAGGTCGCGCCAGGGGCCGCGGCTGAGACGGCCGCAGGCGGTCGGCCGGAGGCCGCGGTAGTAGATGCGATCCACCGGCAGCACGGGCGCCCACACGGGGAAGGTGCGCGCGTGGCGGCCGTGCATCTGCACAAACAGCTCCTCCAGGTCCAGGTCGTCGTGCAGGTGGAGTTCGGCCCGGCGGCGCCAGTCGTTGAAGTCGCCCGCGATGATCATCGGCTCGTCGCGCGGAACGTGGCGGTTGATCCTGTCGGTGAGCGCCTCCAGCTGCTCCCTGCGTTCCTGCTCCAGCAGGCCCAGGTGCACGCACAGGGTGTGCAGGCGCGTAGCGCTCCCGGGCAGTTCGATGACGCCGTGCAGGATGCTGCGGCTGGTGCGCGGGAACACCGACACGTCGATGTTCTCCCAAGAGGCGAAGGGATACATGCTGAGTATGGCGTTGCCGTGGTCGCCCTTGCGGTAAATGGCATTGCGCCCGTAGGCGTAGTGCGGCCAGGCCTCGGCGGCGAGGTACTCGAAGTGCGGCTGGTCCGGGTAGGAGAAGCGCCTGCGCTTGGCGTCGCTCTTGATGGCGGTGCCGTGTATTTCCTGCAGGAACACGATGTCGGCCTGCGTCTCGGCGATACGCTCGCGCATGGATTCCAGCACGAAGCGGCGATTGCCGCTGCAATAGCCCTTGTGGATGTTGTAGGTGAGGATGCGTATCTCGTCGCTCACTGCCGCGCTCCGTTTGCACCGTTG